>DAOTYR010000429.1:0-12467 GCA_034434655.1 Chloroflexaceae bacterium | reverse complement strand
ATCCACAAACACTTCACCCTGCTCCTCGGTGACGGGGTAGGTGGTCAGGGGCGTTGGCTCCTTGCCCAGGGCAATCAGGGCGCGCGACCAGCCGGGGAGGCGCATGCCGCCAAGACCGCGCACCCAGTCCAGATTCTTGCCGGTGGTCAGGTCAAACTGTGAACCGTGCCAGGAGCATGTCAGCGTGCTGCCCTCAAGCTGGCTGCGGTTCAGGGGCAGGTTGAGGTGCGGGCACAGGCCGTAGGCCGCGTAGATCTTGCCATTGATCCGCGCAGCCACCAGGTTGATGTTCTTGCCGGTCACTTCCACCAGGGTCGCCTCGGGAAAATCGGCCGACGTGCCGATCTTGACGCGCATAGGTTTGCCTCCTTCTTACTCCGCAACCATCGTGGCGCTGCTTGAGACCGTAAACGACCAGGTGTACGTTGCGCCATTCGCGGTGACGGACACAGTATAGCGTGTCCCTGGCGCAAGCGGGCTGCGGGGGATCACGACGATGGCATCGCGAGAGTTGAGAATGGCGCGTCCCAGGGCCTGTTGCCCGGGATCAGAGTTGACATAACTGGTTTCATCGAACACGCAATGTGCAAGCGACGTACTGCCCTGCAGAAACGCCGAGGCGGTAACGCTGGGCGTCCGATCTCCAGGGCCGAGTTGCAGGATGATCGGCAGCCCGCTCGGGCTGCCGTAACCCGGGCAACTGGTGAGCGGACTGGGGTACTCGCCTCGATGGGCAGTCAGGGGCACTATCGCGCCATCGGCGGGCCATTGCACGGGGAAGGTCACCGATGCAGGAAGCCTGCCCAGCCCGCGGAGCACATCCAATCCCGCTCCCATTTGCAGGCCCCCATCGGCCTCGCGATAGCTCCCATAGCCCACCTGCAGCAATCTGGGGTCAATCACGCCGATCCCGTGAAAAGGGCCTTGCATCCACATATCGATGGCCCACTCATCGGGGGTGTTGACGTCATAATGAGCGACGAGATTGCTCGATTGAGCAGCGGCCAGACCTTCGGGAGTGTACCACGGATTGCCCGGGTCCTCGGCGTGTTCGACGATATCGTTCTTGACCATGTAACGCGCGTGCAGGGTGTTGCCGTAACTCCAACTTGTATGCTCGGTGACCGGCGGCAGTCCGGCCATGGCCCGGTAGTAATTGACATAATCAAGCCATCCGGTTTGTGACGGCTGCCGGATCACCAATGGCAGATGCACCGATGTCGAGGAGGCGATCCCCCCGGTGCCGAAAACGGCGCTGCCCGGCAGGAGGGCGAGTGACGCAAACAAGGTGAGGAACCATCCGGCCACAATGGCCGTTGAACGTTTGAACTGCTGCATCGGCCCTCCCTGGATGTGAGAGAATAGGTTGCTGGCAAGTATAGCCTCTCTGCCCATGGGTCGCAAGGCGGGGAAGATCATTAATTTACAGGACGTACGCGGTCGCCTTCCGGCAGGGAGGAGTGGAGGGCCGCAGGCCCTCCACCAGCCGGTGGTTGCCCGCCCGCGGCGGGAGGGCTGTGGGTGTTTCACCAGGTCGCCTGGCCGCCGCGGGCGGGAAAAGTGGTATGCGGGGAGGCGAAGCCTCCCCGCATACCTCTACCGCGTACGTCCTGTTATTGTAGGGATTAATCCGCTACACCTGGTCTTTTGGAGCGGGGTGTGGGGAAACCCGGTTTCCCCACACCCCCGCCCGCGGGCGGGTTTGGGAGGGCGCAGCCCTCCCAGGAAGAACCGGTGGATGGAACCCACCGGCGCCGGGCATCCAGCTTGCATCGCACCGAAGTTGAAAGGTCCTCGATGCTCACCTGGCTATTATTTATCCTTTGCAGCGTGGCTGTGCTCGTCGGCGGAGTGCAACTCTCAACGTACGGTGACATTATCGCGGAAAAGACCGGCATGGGCCGGACCTGGATCGGGGTCATTCTGCTGGCCTCGGTGACCTCACTGCCAGAACTCTTCACTGGATTCAGCGCCGTGGCGGTCTACCGGGTTCCTGACATCGCCATGGGCGACATCCTGGGCAGTTGCATGTTCAACATCTTGATCATCGCGCTCCTCGACGCGCTCGGCGGTTCGGCGCCGATCACCGCGCGGGTCTACCAGGGCCAGGTGTTGACCGCGGCCTTCGGCATTCTGGCGCTGGCGCTGGTGTGCATCAGCATTGTGGCCGCGGAGAGCATCCCGGCCATCGGCTGGGTCAGCGTGGCCAGTGTGGCCTTCTTCGTCATCTATCTCTTCGCGATGCGCACCATTTTCATCTACGAGCGGCGCCGCATCGCGGCCTTCGTCGAAGAGGTGGCCGAGGCGGTCAACTACGAGCACGTCACCTTCCGCTATGCCGTTACGCGCTTCAGCCTCAACGCGCTGCTGGTGATTGTCGCCGCCACCTATTTGCCTGGTCTCAGCGCGGAACTGGCGGCCATGACCGGGCTGGGCCAGACCTTCTTCGGCACTATTTTTGTCGCCCTGACCACCTCGCTGCCCGAGGTGGTCGTCGCAGTTGCGGCCCTGCGGATGAACGCGGTGGATATGGCTGTGGGGAACATCTTCGGCAGCAATCTGTTCAACGTCGGGTTGATCCTGGCCCTTGATGATCTGTTCTACACCCCCGGCCCGCTGCTGGCCGGGGTCTCTCCGAGCCATATGCTTGCCGCAATCGGCGCCATTGCGATGACGGCGATCGCGGTGGTTGGTCTGGTCTATCGTCTGGAGCGAAAAGCCTTCCTGGTCGCCCGCGACTCGCTGGGGATCATCGCGATCTATGCGATCACGACGGTGCTGCTCTACAATGCCCGAGGCGGGTGACCCGGGGAGGCCCCGCCGGCGCCGGTCACTGGAGACGGACGTTGCATCGGCCCCGGGTGTGGGAGAACCTGTTTCCCCATCGTCAGGGTGGCAATGTGCTACAATTCCTCTCGAATCCGGTCCATCCTGCTCCGGTTGGCGCGCAGCGTGTACAAAGGAGGCGCCCGTGCGCATCACGATCCTTGACGTACAGAAGATGAAGGCCCGCGGCGAGCGCATCCCGATGGTAACGGCCTATGATTATACCTCGGCGCAGATTGCCGATCGCGCCGGTGTGCCGCTGCTGCTGGTCGGCGACTCGCTGGGGATGGTGGTGCTCGGTCACTCCTCGACGGTGCCGGTGACGCTCGATGAGATGGTGCACCATATTCGGGCCGTTGTTCGTGGCAGCGAGCATGCGCTGGTGATTGGCGATCTGCCGTTTCTGACCTACACGAACGTGGACGAGGCCATTGCCGCGACGCGGCGAGTGATCCAGGAAGCCGGGGCGCAGGCGGTCAAACTGGAAGGGGGCGTCGCGGTGGCGCCGATTGTGGCGCGCCTGGTGGAACTGGGTGTGCCAGTGATGGGGCACATCGGGTTCACGCCGCAGTCGGTGCACCAGATCGGCACGCGGGTGCAGGGCCGCAGCGCCGAGCAGGCCGCGCGCCTGATCGAGGATGCCCTGGCCCTGGAAGCTGCCGGGGCCTTCGCGATTGTGCTGGAGTTGCTGCCCGCGCCCCTGGCCCGGGAGATTACCAGCCGGTTGCGCATCCCCACCATTGGGATTGGCGCAGGGGTTGACTGTGATGGTCAGGTGCAGGTGTGGCACGATCTCCTCGGTCTCTACAGCGATTTCGTGCCGCGGCACGCCAAACGCTACGCCACCCTCGCCGAGACCATCGGCGCCGCTCTTGCCAGCTACGTCGCCGAGGTGCGCGCGGGGACCTTTCCCGCGGCCGAGCATAGTTCAACCATGGACGAAGCCGCCTTGCGCGCCGCCCTCGAGCAGGTCAGGCGCCAGGGTTAAGGCCAGGTTCGGTTGAGTGGCGGTGTGGAGGTGTGGAGGAGGAGGGAAACGCTTGCAACGTCACTCCTCCCCCCTTTCACAGACTGCCGGAACTTCGGGGTCTGAACCAGGCTCAAACCGTGTACACCGGGGGCATGCCCATGCAGGTCATAACCACCATTGCCGCCCTTCGCCAGGCCCGCGCCGCCTTCGACGTCCTGGGCTTCGTGCCCACCATGGGCTACCTGCACGAGGGGCACCTCAGCCTGATCCGCCAGGCCCGCGCGGAGTGTCCGGCGGTGGCGGTGAGCATCTTCGTCAACCCGACCCAGTTCGGCCCGCGCGAGGATTTCGAGCGCTACCCCCGCGACATGGAGCGCGATCTGGCCCTGCTCGAACGCGAGGCGGTCGATCTGGTCTTTGCCCCCGCGCGGGAAGAGATGTACCCCGAAGGGTACGGCACCTACGTGGTGCTGCCGGCCGCCGACGAGGTCCTGGAGGGCGCCGCGCGGCCGGGTCATTTTCGGGGTGTCGCGACGGTGGTATGCAAGTTGTTGAACATTGTGCAGCCAACGCGGGCCTACTTCGGCCAGAAAGACGCCCAGCAAACCGTGGTGGTGCGCCAGATGGCGCGCGATTTGAACATCCCCACGACGATAGTGGTGCTGCCGACGGTGCGCGAGGCCGACGGTCTGGCAATGAGCAGCCGGAACACCTACCTGACACCCGAGGAACGGCGGGCGGCCCCGGCGATCTACCGGGGCTTGCGGGCCGCGGAGGAGCGCTACCTGGCGGGCGAACGCAACGCCGAGGCCCTGCGCCAGGCGGTGATCGCCGTGCTCGACGCCGAACCGTTGCTGCGCCCCGAGTATGTCAGCGTCGCCGATCCGATCACCCTGCGCGAACTCGAGCGCGTCGGCGAATGGGGCGCGCTGGTGTCGCTGGCAGTGCGTCTCGGCAGCGTGCGCCTGATTGATAATGTGGTGCTGGGGGCGAACCTGTAGTGGGGCGAACAACCGTTCGCCCCCACGGGGGCATTCGGGGCAGGGTGGGGCGAGCGGTTGTTTGCCCTACGGCGCCACGGCGGCGATGGACTCGCCGACGATCTGCACCAGGCGGTCAATCGTTTCCACCGGGGTGACCAGGGGCGGGGCGATGCAGATCGTATCGCCGATGACGCGGGTGAACAACCCGCGGGCGGTCATCTCCTGCTGAACGCGCAGGCCGACGTTGGCCGACGCGGGGAAGGGTTCCTTGCTGGCCTTGTCGGCGACCAGTTCCACCGCCGCCATCATGCCCTTGCCGCGCACGTTGCCGACGACGGGCATTTCTTCCAGTTCCTTGAGCGCCGCGTTGAGATGCGCCCCGACTTCGGCGGCCCGCTCGACCAGCCCCTCGCGCTCGATGATGGCGATGTTGGCCAGGGCCACGGCGCAGGCCGTGGGATGCCCCGAATAGGTAAAGGCGTGCATCCAGCGCTTCTCCGGCGGCACGCTCTCGATGGCCTTGCGGATCGCGTCACTGACCCCTACCCCGCCCAGGGGGACGTAGCCCGAGGTGATCCCCTTGGCGAACTGCACAATATCCGGCTCGACGCCGTAGTGCTCCAGACCGAACCAGCGCCCGGTGCGCCCGAAGCCGGTGATCACCTCGTCGGCGATCAACAACACCTCGTAGGTGTCGCAGATCTCGCGAACGCGCCGGAAGTAGTCGTCCTGGGGCGGAATGACCCCACCCGCGCCCTGGATCGGCTCGGCGATGAAGGCGGCGACCGTCTCGGGACCCTCGCGCAGAATGGCCTCTTCGAGCAGATTGGCCGCGGCCACCCCATCGCTCACCTCGGGCGTTTTGTTCACAAAGCGGTAGGGATAGGGCGACTCGATGTGGACAATGCCGGGCATCCGCGGCTCGAACATGGGCCAGTAGGCCGGCAGACCCGTCGCGGCCATGGCGGCCATGGTCACCCCATGGTAGCCCTTCATGCGCGAGATAAACTTGACCTTGTCGGGCTTGCCGACGGCCTTCCAGTAGAAGCGCGCCGTCTTGAACGACGTCTCGGTGCTCTCGGCGCCGCCGCTGGTGAAGAAGAACGTGTTGATGGAGGGGTAAAAGAGGTCGGATAGTTTCTCGGCCAGATGGATCGCCGGCAGGTTGGTGGAGCCGACGTAGCCCGAGTAGAAGGCGAGCTGGCGCATCTGGGCCGCGGCGGCCTCGGCGAGTTCCTCGCGCCCGTGGCCCACGTTGACGTTCCAGAGACCGCTCAGGCCGTCAATGTACTCCTTGCCGGTGACATCCTTCACCATGGCGCCCCGGCCCTCAACCCAGACGATTGGCGTCTTGTGGGCGCTGGGGTGGTACAACGGATGGAGCAGGTGCTCGTGATCGGCGTGGATGATTTCGCTTTCGATCGACACAAAGCCTCCTCGTGCTTGCAGGGACGCGGCACGCCGCCTCCCGTGCCGGGGTCGCCAGAGCCTGGGGGCAGGGGGGCGCGGGCATGCGCTTCACCCTGAGGGACAGGGCGGGATAGCGCCGATTCTACCCCACTTCGACTCGCCGCGCAAGGCGGGATGTGACAGGTACGTGTTCACGTGTCTCCTGGGAGCGCGGGCAGCCTGCCCGCGTAGACGCGACAAGGGCGTCCCGCCCTCCGTGTGGGTCACCCCAGACCCCCATGCGGCTCCGCCGCACCCCGACGGGATGAAACTACTTCCTGGGAGGGCGCAGCCCTCCCAAACCCTCCCAGGGGCCGGGGCCTGGGTGTGCGGGCCTCCGGCCCGCGTCCGCTGAGGGATGGGGAAACCCGGTTTCCCCACCTCCCTCGCTGAGGGCGTATGTTCACGTTAGCCCCACGGCACACGGGCGAATACCGGTTGAGATCCTTGGTCTTCATCAGCCTTGGGTTATGCAGTGCAACGCCGGCCAGCGCGGGCGAGAGCGGCACTACCACAGACTACTCGCCCTGCTGTTCCGCCGCCTTTTTGGCGGCATTCCTGGCGCGGATGGCGGCCAGGCGCGCGGCCTTCTCATCGGCGGGCGCGGCGCCCGTTCCCGTGGCGGCCTCCCCTGAGGGCGCAGCGGTGTTGGCGGCAGGAGGGTGTTCGACGGCGGCCTCAGATGCGGGCGCAGTATCCGGCGCGCCGTCGGCGCCTTTGGTAGCGGCATTTTTGGCGCGGATGGCGGCCAGGCGCGCGGCCTTCTCATCGGCGGGCGCGGCGTCGGGCGCGGGCGCGGCCGCGCCGCCGCCCTTCTTCGCCGCGTTGGCCGCCTTGATCGCCGCCAGTTTCGCCGCCTTCTCCTCGGGGGTCAGTTTACGGCCCTCGGCGGGCGCAGCGGCAGGCGCTTCCTGCGCCGCGGCGGCGGCGGCGGCGGCTGCGGCGGCCTCGAGTTCGCGCCGGCGCGCGGCGATCTTCTCGGCGAGATTGGGCGCCATGCCGATCACGTCGGGGCGGCGCTTGATGTTGCCCTGCAACTTCTTCATCGCCCCCTCGCGCACCTCGGCCCACATCGTCGGCGCGATGCGCTCGTAGTACGAGATCGGGCGGTTCAACTGCTCCTTGAAGACCGTCAGCCTTCGGTGATCGGCGGTGGAGAGTTCGAACTCGTGGTCCATCTTGATCGCGTCGAAGGGGCAGACCTCCGCGCAGAAGCCGCAACTCATACAGGCGTCGTACTCGATCACGAACTCGGCCACGGCCGGCACCGGCTTGCCGGTGGCCGGGTCCTTAGCCTGGGTCATATGAATGACCTGGGGCGGGCAGATGCGTTCGCACTGGAAGCACGAGGTGCAGAGTTCATGGCCCGTCTCCTCGTCGTAGAGCAGGATGGGCATATTGCGATAGGCTTCGGGCAACTTCGGGCGTTCCTCGGGGTACTCGAACGTAAAGACCCCATGAATGTCATGAAAGCCCTGGTTCTTGCGGAACGACCCGGCCCAGTGCTTCCAGACCACCGCCATACCGTCGAGCAGGCCCAGGCCGGGGATGCGGCGCGCCGCTCGCTGCCCGCGCTCGACCGTCACAATCTGACCCCGTTCGATCTTGACCGTCATGGCATGCTATTTCTAGTCCAGTTCCAGGCGACCCGTTCGGGCATCGGCGCCTGGCCGTGGATGTTGCCAGTTCAGGGGGAAGGGCGGAAGGCGCCGTACTCCGCACATCCGTTGGTTCCGCTCGCGGCGGGCGCGCGCCCCGGGGCGGAAGGGGAGGGCGGCGAGAATGCGCCTTCCCGCGCCCCTCCGAACTCAGACAAGATTCACAGGACGCTCACCGTTCGCAGCGTTCCGTCCCCCTCCCAGACCCCCCCGCTGGGGAATGAGCCTGGTTCCCTCCCCCAGCGGGGGGGAGGATGAGCGAGGGGGCGGTTCGGCGCGAGACTGTGCCATACGGCATAGCCCTGCTGAAACCATGCCTCAGCGATCGACCTCGCCCATCACAATATCAATGCTACCCAGAATAACCACCACATCGGCCACCTTGTAGCCCCGGCACATATCGCCGAGGGGGGTAAGGTTGATGAACGAAGGCGCGCGCACCTTGTAGCGATAGGGCTTTGGACTGCCATCGCTCACCAGGTAGAAGCCCAGTTCGCCCTTGGGCGACTCGATCCGCGCGTAGGCATCGCCAACGGGAGGGCGCACATTCTGGCGCGCCCTGGGGTTGATATGGCCGCCTCTGGCATCGGGCAGTTGCTCGACGATCTGCTCGATAATGCGCTTGCTCTGGCGCATCTCCTCGATGCGCACCAGGAAGCGATCATAGACATCGCCGACCGAGCCGACGGGGATGTCGAAGTCGAAGCGGTCGTAGACACTGTACGGCTCGGCCTTGCGGATGTCGTAGGGCACCCCCGAACCGCGCAGCACCGGGCCGGTGACGCTATAGGCCAGGGCCAGTTCTTTGGGGAGGATGCCGATGCCCTCCGCCCGTTGCATCAGGATCTCATTCTCGCGCAGCAGCCGTTCGAGTTCATCCACGAAGGCCGGCATCGCCACCAGCAATTCCTTCAATTTCGGCATAAACTCCGGCGGCAGGTCGCGCACCACCCCGCCGAAGCGGAAATAGTTGCACATCATGCGCGCGCCGGAAGCCATCTCGAAGAGATCGAGAATCTTCTCGCGTTCGCGCATCCCGAAGGCCAGTTGGGTCTGCCACATCCCCATATCATTGATCAAGAAGCCCAGGGCGCCGGCGTGGTTGAGGATGCGCGTCAACTCGACCATCAGCACGCGAATGTACTCGGCTCGTTCGGGGACCTCGATGCCGGCCAGTTTTTCCACCGCCATCGCGTAGGCCTGGTTGTTGGCCATCGAGTTGAAATAGTCGAGCCGGTCGGTGTAGGGCATGTTCTGCAGATAGGTGTTCTGCTCGGCGATCTGCTCGTGATTGCGGTGGAGATAGCCAAACACCGGCTTGAGATCGATGATCGTCTCGCCGTCAACCGTCACGAGCATGCGGAACACGCCATGGGTGGACGGGTGTTGCGGGCCGATGTTGATCTGGAGTTCTTCGGTCTTGAACATGGTGCTATTTCCACACCCTCACTCATCCGCGCCGATATACTTGTCGCCCTGCTTGGGGAAATCTTTGCGCATCGGCCAGCCCTCGAACTCGTCCCACATATAGATGCGCCGGAGGAAAGGATGGCCGGTAAAGATTATGCCGAAGAGGTCGAAGGCCTCGCGTTCGTGCAGATTGGCTCCCGGCCAGTATGGCGTCAGCGAGGGCACTTCCGGTACGTCGCGCGGGACGCGCACCTTCAGCACCAGACCGTCGCCCCCCTCGATGGTGTAGAAGCGATAGACCAGTTCAAAGATCCCATCGGCCAGGTAGTCAACCACGGCGATATCGGAGAGAAAGGCGTAGCCGAGCGTATCGCGCAGGTAGAGCGCCGCCTCGACCAGGCGCCCGGCCGCCACCACCGTATCGCCGGTGACGAAGAGCGCCGGTTGCGGGCCGTGGGCCGGGGGCGGGGCGACGCGCAGCGGGGTAGGCTCCAGCACCGCGCCGGGCAGATCGCGGGCCATGCGTTCGCGCAGTTCTTCGGGGCTAAGCCTGGGCATCGCCGACCTCGTTCCGCTTCAGATCGTCCACCGCGATCTCCGGGGCCACGCCCCGCGCCTTGAGGATGTTCTCCAGCTCCACCGTCGCATCCATGATCGGGAAGGTGCGCACAACCTCGGGGTGTTCGATCTGCCCGCTGCGCCGTTCGCCGTGCTCGGGCGAAGTGTACGGACTGACCAGCGGCAAGCCGCCCACCGGGTCAATCAACTTCCCATCCACCTCCAGCCCCTGCGCGCCGAAGGCGGGCACAGGGAAATCGCTGGTCTGCGGCTTTTCGCCCTCGCCATACCAGCGCACGCGCCCGAGTTTCTGCCGGTCAATCTGCTCCTGGAGGGTCATCAGCGCGTGCAGCAGGGCCTCGGGGCGGGGCGGGCAGCCGGGCACATAGACATCCACGGGGATGAGCAGGTCAATGCCGCGCAGCACGTTGTAGCCATCACGAAAGGGACCGCCCGAGGTGGCGCAGGCGCCCATCGAAATCACGTAGCGCGGCTCGGCCATCTGGTTGTAGAGCCGCACCACCTGAGGCGCCATCTTCTTGGTGACCGTGCCGGCGACGATCATCAGATCGGCCTGCCGCGGCGACGCGCGGAACAACTCGGCCCCGAAGCGCGCCACATCGTAGCGGCTCAGCCCGAAGGCCATCATCTCGATGGCGCAGCAGGCCAGCCCGAAGGCCATGGGCCAGATCGACGAGCGCCGGCCCCAGTTGTAAAAGCGGTTGAGCGTGGAGAGGAAGATGCCCTGCCGCTCCAGGTCAAGCTGAATCTCGTGCTCACTCATAGCTGCGAACGGACCGGAGGGCCGCGCATTGCGCGCCAGGACGGCCGCGTGGCGCGGCGCCCGTCGATCTGGGACCCGTCCTCCTCCGATCCTATACCCATTCTAGGGCGCCTTTGCGCCATTCATAGATCAGCCCGGCGGTCAGAATGATCAGGAACACCGCCGCAGCCGTGAAGCCGTAGAGCCCGAGCTGGTTGAAGGCGACCGCCCAGGGGTAGAGGAAGACGACCTCGATATCGAAGATCACGAAGGCCAGGGCGTAGAGGTAGTACTGCACCTTGAACTGCACCCGGAGATCGCCGATGGCCTCCAGGCCGCATTCGTAGGTTGATTGCTTGATCGGCGTCGGCCGTTTGGGGCGCAGAAAGTAGGCCAGCACCAGGGGCGCCAGAGGGAAACTCACCGCGGCGACGCAAAAGATGGCAATGAAGGCGTAGTTTGCGAGCATGGCCGTCCTGACCCTCTCTGGCGCGGTCTCCGTGTGGAACGGCGCAAGTATAGCATAGTTTTGAACGTACGCGCAAACGTCACCTTTGCGAAAATCCGCATCGCAAAGGGGCGCATGCCCTCTTGCGATGCAGATCACAAGGGAATTACACCATTGCCTTCGGGGAATGTCGGCCCGGCTATGCGGTCAGCAACTTCAACTCCACTCGCCCGACCCGGATCACGTCGCCGTCATGCGCCTCGGTGCTGGCGCGAACCTCGAAGCCGTTCAGGTAGGTGCCGTTGGTGCTGTTGAGGTCCTCGAGCTGCCACACGCCGTCGCGCCATTGCAGCCGGGCATGTTCAGCCGAGAGGAAGGTGTCGTTGAGGGAGATGTCGGCCTCGGTGCTGCGACCGATCACGGTGATCGGCGCCAGGGGGAAGCTCTTGCCCACGGGAATGCCTGTCTGCCCGGCGGAGACCACCACCAGTTGCCCGTACTGGCTTGCCGGGGCCGGCGCGGGCCCGGCCCAGCGGAGGTCGCGGGCCACCACGCGCAACACCTGCCAGAGGAAGAAGTAGAGCAGGAACACCACCGCGACGCGCAGCAGGAGGAGGAGCACCCCGATGGAGAGATTGGCGATGTCGAACATCTAGCTATCTCGAAAGGTCAACTCCAGGCCGCCGAGGGAGATCGTGTCGCCGTCACGCAGGGCGGTTTCGCTGACGCGCGCGCCGTTGACGAAGGTGCCGTTCGTGCTCCCGAGATCGGTGATCCAGAAGCGCCGTTGCCGGTAGCGCAACTGGGCGTGGTGGCGCGAAACGCGGCTATCTTCGAGGATCACGTCGTTGCTGAGACCGCGCCCGATGGCGATGGCGGTGCTTTCCAGGGGGATCGAGCGCGGGCCTTCGGGCGTCTGGAGCAGCAGCAGGGCGTGGTTCTTGCGCGCCGGCGGCGCGGCGCCGGACGGCGGGATCACCTGGGTGGTTTCGGCGCCCTGGCTGCTGGTCATCTCCGCGACGACCTGGATGGAGCGTTTCGGCACTGCGGCGTCTTCCGCCAGAACCACCCGGGGGTGCTCGAGCATGGCAAAGCCGCGCTCCTGGGCCAGTTCGCTCAGGTAAGTGGCCATTTCCTGTTCGAGTTGCCCCCGCACCGGCTCAAAGGCGGCGAAATCCTGCGGGTTCAGGTAGGCGCGGTAGAAACTCGGCACGATCACGCGCCTGACGCTGATGGATTGCTGGCTCTCCATGGCCCGCTCCAGGCGCCGGGCGATCTCCACCGGCTGCACCGGGCTGCGGAAGAGCCGCGCTACCGACCCCTCCACCAGTTGCTCCATAAAATGTTCAAAGCGGCTCAGCGCCGACATGGTTGTCGCTCCTTTGATGCGCCGGTGCAGGCG
>DAOTYR010000428.1:0-2397 GCA_034434655.1 Chloroflexaceae bacterium | reverse complement strand
GTTTCCCCACACCCCCCCTCCGAGGAGCTATATTCACGTTAGCCGTCCATGCGGCTGCGCCGCACACCGACAGGATGAACATCCTTCCTGGGAGGGCGCAGCCCTCCCAAACCCTCCCGCGGGCTGGGGTATGGGGGAACCAGGTTGCCCCATGTTCACGTTAGACCATTGGCGGAGGCGGCGCGTACGTTGTGGCCAGCGTGGGGCTGAAGCGCTGCATCGTTTGCCCCATCGCATGGCCGAAGACCGCCTGGCTGTAGGGGTAGGTGAAAATGAACCCGATAATGACGATGCTGCCGAGACTGGCAACGAAGCCGCACAGCAGCGAGATCAGCCAGAGGACCACCCAGGCGCCCAGATCAGCCCGCACCATAGCGATGACTTCGCCCACCTGCAGCGCCGCGCCGATGCTGCCAGTCTGGAGGTAGCGCACCAGCCCGGCCAGGATCACCGGTTGCAGCAGCAATGCCAGGATGAACAGCAGCGGAAACAGACAGAGAAAGCTCCCCCCTATTGCCGCCGCCGCGCCTTCTGCGCTCCGGGCGCCCGCGGCGGCGAAGAGTGGGAGGCACATGAGCAGCACGGTGAGCACAACGATCGGCAACGCGTAGACCAGGCTGATAATGAAGCCGGCAAAGCCAAGGCTCAGCTTCTCGCCGAAGGTGTTCCACTGGGGCAGAGGCCGCGGGTTACCCCGGGCCACGTTCCGCGCCGTTTCCATAACGTAGCCCAGGAGAGCGAGCTGGCCGATGATGGGGATGAGCACGATCAGGCCGCCAAGCAGAATGCTGGCGACCCACTGCTCATCGTCGAACACGAACGAGAACGCCTTGCCGATGTCCATGACGTTGCTCCTCTCAGGAGTAGGTTGACAGCCTGAAGGCTGAGCGTGAGGGAAGCGCGAGGCGTTGGTGTCGCCCGCCAGTTCCTTCCGAGCCACGCCCGTGACCGACGAGGTGTCAGTGCGGGAGGCCGAGGATCGTACCAACATGAACGTGCCGGAACCGACAAATGCGCACCAATGATAACACGTCATGCTCCATGCCGCTGCGCTGCGCGCGAACAGGATGAACATAGGTTGTTCCTGGGAGGGCCAGGCCCTCCCAAACCCTCCCACCGGGTGAGGGTATGGGGAAACCCGGTTTCCCCACACCCCTCTCCGAGGGCTGATGTTCACGTGAGACGGTCATGCGCATGGCGCACCACGCCGCGATGACCATGCCCTGGGAGCGCGGGCGTCCCGCCCGCATCGCGTCTCCCCGGGCACGGTGACCGCCCCTGCCCTGACCCGCCCCCAGCGGGGGGCGGGCACCCGGCGCCTCCCCCCGGCGGGGGGAGGCTGGGAGGGGGCTGAACCCGGCGCACGATGGTCACCTCAGCCATCCATGCGGCTCCGCCGCACAACGCCGCCATGAACATACGGTTATTCCTGGGAGGGCTGCGCCCGCCCAAACCCTCCCGCGGGCGGGGGCTTGGGGAAACCCGGTTTCCCCATGCCCCCGCCCCAGCAGCCTATTTTCACGTCAGGCCTCACGCGGGGGCGCGGGGCGCCACGACGTAGCGTAGGCGCGCAATCACCGCCCGACGAAGCGCCAGGCAAGAGCCAGGGCGATCAGGGCGACCCCCAGGGCGAGGGTGAACCCGGCGGGCAAGCCAGGGCGCGCTGCCGGGGAGGAGCCGGTGGCGGGCGGCGCCTGGGCCGCGCCGGCGGTGGCCAGGGGCTCGGGGGCGGACTCGCGCGTGCTGTCGGCGCTGGCCTGGGCCGCGCTGGCCTCAGGGGCGGGCGGCGCCGTTGCCTGCGGCAGGGGGGGCGCGTCAACGGGCGTGGAGGCGCCGCCGGCCCCGGCGGCGGGTGTGCTGGCGGGCGCATTCATCTCGGCCACCGGCGTGGTTTTCGCCCCCATAGGCGCAACCTCGACCGCCGCGGGCGCCGGGGGCGTCACGCCAAGCGCGCTCGGGGCCGAGGCGAGGAGCTGGATGGTGGCAAGCACCACTAGCGCCAGGCCCGCCACTCCACTGCCCAGTTGCATGAACCAGCTTAACCGGAACGCGGGCGCCGGTCGCGGCGCCGTTGCCGGATCGAGCGTAAACGAGCGGGGCGGGCGCGCCGGGGCAAGCTGCCGCAAGAGTCGCGTCGTAGCCTGGAGTTCCTCCAGTTCAGCCCGCAGGCGAGGATCGGCTGCGAGCCGGCGCTCCAGGTTGGCGCGCTCGGCAACGCTCAGCGCGTTATCAATATAGGCCGAGAGCAACTCCAGGTCGCTATCGGACAGGTTGTTGGCGGGCGATGGTTGCATGGCGGTCTGATGTGCGGCTGCGCCGCGCAACGATAGGAGTATGGGGAAACCGGGTTTCCCCATGTCTCTCATGCGGCTCCGCCGCACACTGACGGGATGAACA
>DAOTYR010000427.1:0-2858 GCA_034434655.1 Chloroflexaceae bacterium | reverse complement strand
TGGTCCACTGCGCGTTCGCGGGGAACACCGACTCATCGGGGCAGTTCGGGTTCGCGCCGTTGACGGTCCGGAACTGGAGCACCACGTCGGCATTGGGGTTGTTCTGGCGGGGCACCTCGGCGTACCAGCGGATGGAGAGCACCCGCGCGTCGTTGTCGCGATCATTGGCGCGGATGCTCACCGGGAAGACATTGGAATAGAACCAGCCTTCGTTGGCGCGGCTCTGCAGGGTGACCTCGTTGAGACCGCCCAGGCGCCCGACGAAGAGCGAGCTGGTCGGAACGCCGGTGCGATCGTTGCCGCCGACGACGAACACCCAGGCCGAGCCGAGAGAGTCGTTGCCGGAGGGGTTGTCGGGGGGCGGGAGGGCGTCCATCAACGCCGCGCTGAGACTGTAGCGCCCGTCGGTCGTGTCGGTCACGGGCAGCACGTTCGGCCCGGCGTTGCCGATGAAGTACTGGGTGGCGCCGGGGATGCGCTGGAGATCCATCTGATCATCATGCACCGCGGTCTGCACCTTCGCCGAGGCGTTGACTCCGGGCCCGCGCCCGCCGATCACGTAGAGCCGGTTGTTGTAGGCCACGCCGGCCAGGCTGTAGCGCCGCTGGCCCTCCAGGCTCACCTGGTCGTTGTTGGGGTTGGGCCGGTTGCTCCAGGTTACGACGCCGGTTTCGGGGTTGACCAGACCGCGGAAGACGAACTCGTTGATGTCGCTGGGATTGTTATTCAGGCGCCCGCCGGCCACGAAGATGGCGTGCTGGCGGGTATTGCCCACGATCGTCGTGGCCGCCATAGCCGTGTGTTCAAAGAGACCCAGGGTCAACGCTGGCGCAGGCAGATCCACCAGCGGCAGGTCGGCCGCCCGCGCCCAGACGCCCTGCACCGGCAGGGTGCCGCTCACCGGGGGGGCGCTAAAGCTGCCATCGGCGTTGACCTGGGTGTAGAACACCGCCCGCGAATACATAGTGCGGGTAGCCGAGGTCTCTCCCACGAACGGCTGATAGGCGGCGAAGCCGCCGATCACGTAGAGAAAGGCCCGCTCGGGCGCGACGCGCACCAGCACGGCCGCGGTGCTCTCCAGCCCCAGGAGCCGCGTGCCGAAGCCGGCGCCGCTGGTGGTGACGTTGGAAATTGTCGTAAGCTGCGGCGGGGGGCTGGGCAGGTTCAACGGGGGGCGCCAGGTGATCGTGTCGCCGTTGACCGCGCCGACCTGGATCACCGGGGTGGAGAGATCCTCGGGATGGCAGCCGCTGGTCGAGGTCAGCACGCTGCCGCCGATCACGAAGAGGAAGCCGGTGTCGGGGCCGGTGGCCATGGCCGTCACCGCGGCGCGGGTACGCGCCGGGCCGGGCTTCTGGTTCGTCGCGCAGGCCTCTGGCGGGGCGATCATCTCCGCCTGGGGCAGGGCGCTGCGCAGCCAGTTCTCGTTGCCGAAGTAGCGTTCGTCAGTGATGCCGTGGGGGGTGGCACCGCCGGTGACCTGGTTGAAGTTGGCCCAGTAGGCGTAGGGGTTGCTGGGAGGATTGTTGCCCGAAGCGCGGGTGCCGCCAACGACAAACAGCCGCCTGCCGATGACCGCCGCGCCGGCCCCGGAGAGCGCCTCAGGCAGGCCCACGCCGGCGCTCTCCCAGCGGTTGAGGAAGCCGATGGGGGCCAGTTGCACCGCCCCCGCCTGGTCGCGGCTATCGCCGGCGTCGCGGTCGGGGCCGAGCGAGGTGCGATAGAACGTGCCGCGGGCGAACTCCTGCTGCCCGTTGTCCAGGTCCTGGATAGTGCCCTGCTGGGCGCGGGCGTCGCGACCGGGGGCCAGGGCCACGAGCGCCGCGACGATGAGGAGCAGATGCAGAAGGGCCATGGATCGTCGCAAGCGAGGTTGTGCCATCATAGGCCATCTCCTTGTTGCAGGCAACGAGCGCGTGTCGCGGCAGGATGCGCGGAGGGGCCGTGACCCTCACACCGCTCGTTGCCGGGCTATCATAGCTGACAGGCGCTACCGGATGAGAACCTGTTCATCATCGAGGCCATAAAAAAAGCCCCTACGGACGGCGCATCCCGCGCGGGCAAGGGGCAGCAGTAGGGGCGCAGCGGCGTTGCGCCCCCCACCGGGTGGAGGTGGAGGGGTGTGGGGAAACCCGGTTTCCCCACACCCCTGCCTGAGGGCTGCGCCCTTCCAAACTCTCCCGGTGGGTGAGGTTCTGGAGAAACCCGGTTTCCCCACACCCCTGCCTGAGGGCTGTGCCCTCCCAGCCCCTCGCGCGGGCGCTTTTCACCTCAACTCGTCGCGCAGACGTCGCCGAAGAGCCGCAGTTGCAGATCCTGGCGGATCGTCTGGGTGAAGCTGCCCACGCTGGTATTGGGCGCCACGTTGATCACGATCTCGGAGACGGTCTCCTCATTCTGATAGATCAGGCTGTAGCGCCGCGGGCCAGCGCTGGGCGGATCGAGCGGATGGCGGTAGAACAGGTAGGGCTGGACGCGGTACGAACCGGCGGGCAGGCGGTCGAAGCGGTAGCTCAGGGCGCCGCCGCGGCTGGCATCGGCGCGGATGGGCGCGCGGTACTGCGTGCCAGTGCTCTGGTCGGTCAGGATGACCTCGCCCACATTGGGGTACTGCAGGCTGCCGACGGACTGGAAGTTCGCCGGCGGGATCACGTTGGTCCAGGCGGCATCGGCCCGCGGCTCGCAGATGCCGGTCTCGACCATAGTATTGATCGCCTGCATGATCGCGTCCACATTGGTGCTGCCATCGGCGTTGCGCTGGAGATCCTTCGCCGAGAAGAAGTAACTGGGGAAGGAGGCCACGCCGTCACGCAGGCCGGTATCGGGGATGTGCGCGAGGGCGACCGAGTACACCTCGA
>DAOTYR010000426.1:0-15030 GCA_034434655.1 Chloroflexaceae bacterium | reverse complement strand
GCCCAAGGTCGCTCCCTGCCACCGATGGCGCTCATCCCCGAACCCTGGCCAGAAAGTCTTGACACACCGAACGCGCATGCTGACGCTCCGCTACCGCATCAGAAAGCGGCCTAGCAAAAACTCTATACGTGAAAGCCGGGGAACACAGGGTTCCCCGGCCCCCGGCTCGCGGGCTGCGCCCGCCCTCACCTATGCCCCGGCGGTCGCCGGGACGGTGGCCGCCAGCACGCGCGCCGCTCCGGCCTCGCGCAGGGCGCTCTCGACCGCCAGACGGGCCGCGGGGGTAACCAGGGCCAGCATCACTCCGCCCCACCCCGCGCCAGAGAGCTTGGCTCCCAGGGCGCCCGCTGCCCTCGCTGCCGCCACCAGGCGCTCCAGGTCGGGCGACGAGACGCCGATCTGCTCGAGCAGGGCCTGGTTGGCGTTGAGGAGCGCCCCCAGGAGGGGAAGGTCGCCGGTGGCCAGGGCTGCGCGCGCCCGCGTCACCAGTTCGCCCACCTGGTCGAAGAGCGCCTCGTAGCGCCGCGGGTCGGCGCGCCAGCCTTCCCGCACCGCGCCCACCGGCAGCCGGGTGGCGCTGCGCACGCCGGTATCGCCGACTACCAGCAGCAGCGGGGCGGCGATGGTCAGGGTTTCGATCAACGGCGCCGGCTCGCGCCGCTCGAACCAGATCGCCCGCTCATGGGCCACGACGGTGTTATCAATGCCACTGGGCGTGCCGTGGAAGCGCCGTTCGCTGGCGTAGACCAGGGCGGCCACCTCCTCGGGCGCCAGCTCCACCCCCGCGTGGGTCGCCAGCGCGCGCACCAGGGCCGTGCCGATCGCCGCGCCGCTACCCATCCCGCTGGCGATGGGGATGTCCGAACGCAATTGAACGATCAGATCCGTTTCACGCTGTCCCAGACGCGCCAGGGCCGCCAGGGCCAACTCGCTCAACGGATGCTTGGGTTGGCCGGCAGCGGTCCAGGTCTCGCCCAGGTCGGGCGCGATGAAACGCAGCCCGCTGCCGGGCGCACCCGGTTCTATCCGGGCATAGGCGCGCACATCGCTCAGCGGCGCGGCAATCGCCGGGCGCCCGTAGACCACGGCATGCTCGCCGCAGAGAATGAGCTTTCCGGGGGCGGAGACGCTGATCATGGCTGATGTGAACATAGTCTCCTGGTGCAGGGGCGTGGGTAACCCAGGTTCCCCCACGCCCCCGCCCGCGTGAGGGCGCAGCCCACAAGCAGGGGTCTGGGGAACCCTGGTTTCCCCAGGCCCTCACCCAGGAGGGTGTGGGCGGGCGTAGCCCTCCCAGGAACAACCTGTTTCATCTCGTGGGGGTGTGGGGAAACCGGGGTTCCCCACACCCCCGCCCGCGGGAGAGGTTGGGCAGGCGCAGCCCGCAAGCAGGGGTCTGGGGAAACCCGGTTTCCCCCCATCCGTAAGTGTTCACACCTGGGGTAACTCACGCGCCTGGGAGCGCGGGCGTCCCGCCCGCGTCGCGTCTCCGCGGGCAAGATGCCCGCGCTCCCAGGAGAACGGTGAACACGTCCCCCCCATCCCTCATCACTCCCACTCGATCGTTGCCGGAGGCTTGGAGGAGATATCATAGACCACCCGGTTCACGCCGGGAACTTCGTTGACGATGCGGCTGCTCACCCGGGCCAGCACCTCGTAGGGCAGGCGCGCCCAGTCGGCGGTCATGTAATCTTCGGTGGTGATGGCCCGCAGGGCGATCGTGTCGGCATACGTGCGACCGTCGCCCATCACGCCCACGCTCTGCACCGGCAGCAGCACGGCGAAGGCCTGCTGCGTGGCGCGGTAGAGACCGGCGGCGCGCAATTCTTCCAGGAAGATCGCGTCGGCCCGGCGCAGCGTTTCCAGTCGCGCGAAGCTGACCGGGCCGATGATGCGCACCGCCAGCCCCGGCCCAGGGAAGGGGTGGCGCCAGACCCAATCTTCGGGCAGACCCAACTCCAGCCCCGCCGCCCGCACTTCGTCCTTGAACAGGTAGCGCAGCGGCTCCACCAGTTCCATCTGCATATCCGCCGGGAGGCCGCCGACGTTGTGGTGGGTCTTGATCGTCACGCCCTTCTGGCGGTCGGGCGCGCGCGACTCGATCACATCGGGGTAGAGGGTGCCCTGGACCAGCACGTTCACGTTGCCCAGGGCGCGGGCCTCGCGCTCGAAGATGCGGATGAACCGTTCGCCGATGATCTTGCGCTTGCGCTCCGGGTCGGCGACGCCTTCCAGCGCGCCGAGGAACTCCTCGCGGGCATCCACGGCGATCAGCGGCACGTGGAAGTGCTCGCGGAAGGTGGCGATGACCTGTTCGGCCTCGCCGAGCCGCAGCAGGCCGTTATCCACGAACACGCAGGTCAGCCGCTCGCCGACGGCGCGATGGACAATCAGGGCCGCCACGGCCGAGTCCACGCCCCCGGAAAGGGCGCAGATCACCCGCCGCTCGGGGCCGACCTGGGCGCGCACGCGCTCGACCGCCTCGGCGACGAAGCTGGCGGGGCGCCAGTCGGCTACCGCGCCGCAGACGCGAAACACGAAGTTGCGTAGCAGGTCGCGCCCATGGACGGTATGCACCACCTCGGGGTGGAACTGCACTCCGTACCAGCGCCGCGTGTCGTCGGCGATGGCGGCGAAGGGCGCGGCAGGGCTGGCGGCGATGGCGCGGAAGCCGGGCGGCAGGGCCTCGATGCGGTCGCCGTGGCTCATCCACACCGCCTGCGTCGGTGGCGCGCCGGCAAAGAGTTCGTCCGGTTCGAGCACCTCGATGCTCGCCGGGCCGAACTCG
This sequence comes from Chloroflexaceae bacterium, assembly GCA_034434655.1. Taxonomy (GTDB): domain Bacteria; phylum Chloroflexota; class Chloroflexia; order Chloroflexales; family Chloroflexaceae; genus JACAEO01. The sequence goes on along the minus strand of DAOTYR010000426.1, from coordinate 12,242 downwards.
CGCGTATCATGGCGCACCACGATGCCGCCGAGGGCCTGGCTCATCAACTGCATGCCGTAACAGATCCCCAGCGCCGGCAGGCCACTGGCGGGCAACCAGGCGGGCAACCCCGGCGCGCCCGGCTCGTAGACGCTCGCGGGGCCGCCGGAGAGGATGACGCCCAGCGGATTGAGCGCGCGCACCTGTTCCTCGGAGGCATCGTGGGGCAACAACTCGCTGTACACGCCCAGTTCGCGCACGCGGCGCACGATCAACTGGGCCGTCTGCGAGCCGAAATCAAGCACGGGAACGCTCTGATGGGTCATGGGATGGTGATCCTTTACAACGTTCTCCTCGGGCGGAGGAGGGTGTGGGAAAACCCGGTTGCCCCATCCCCCTGCGCGCGGGCCGCGCCCGCACCTTCCCGCGGGCGGGGGCCTGGGGAAACCCGGTTTCCTCATCCCCCTGCGCACGGGCCGCGCGTCGTGGTCGTGGGTTTGGCGCTCGGCGCGGCCTCCCCCTCCCCCTGCGCGCGGGCCGCGCCCGCATCTTCCCGCGGGTGGGGGCGTGGGGAACCCCGGTTGCCCCATCCCCCTGCTCTAGCAGCCTATGTTCATGTTAGACGGTCATGCGCATCGCGCACCACGCCGGATGCAATCGGCCCGGGAGCGCGGGCATCCCGCCCGCGCCACGTCTCCGCGGGCACGGTGCCGGCCCCCTCCCTGACCCTCCCCCGCTGGGGGCGGGAACCTGGCGCCTCCCCCCAGCGGGGGGAGGCTGGGAGGGGTGGCTGCGACAAGGTATTGCTGCTAAACCCTCCCGCGGGCGAGCCATAGGCACGGACATGGACGCGCGGGGGCAGCGCGGAGGGCGCAGCCTCCCCGCGCCCCGCCAACGGTAACGTGGGCGCGAACCATGCCCTGGCCTGCACAAGGATAGATCTAACCTGTTGAGGCGTGGCGGAGACGGCCGCGGTTAAAGGGGATGACCCGCTCCTCGGGGTAATCGGGCTCGGGGGAGGCGAAGTCGGGCGTAACCACCACCGAGTTGTCGCCACCGAAGCGATTCGATACGTAGGCGTCAGCCTGCCAGTCGTTGTGCCACTCGGCGCCATCGAAGAGGTACCGGTACTCGTAAGCGCGACCGGCCTCCAACTCAACGGTCGCTATCCAACCTGTCTCGGTCTGCCGCAACGGTGTCGCCAGTTCGTCCCAGTTGTTGAAGTCGCCTACGACGGAGATCGAGTCGGCCCAGATCGCGGCGGGTATCGCAAAGGTAACGAGCACTTTACCGTCACGGCCGGGTCGCTTAGTGATCATCACGCTACTCCTTTGTTGCGTGGCGCCAACCTCATTGTTGGTTTCATCCGTCTAACGTGAACATAGGCCCTCGGAGTGGAGGATGGGGAAACGCGGGTTCCCCACGCCCCCGCCCCCGGGCGGGCATGGCCCTCCCAGGAACAACCTTCTATTCATCGGGGGAGGCGCGGCGGGCCTAGCCCACCGCGATCCCGTGGTTCCGCCCGTGGCGGGGGCGCGCCCTGGCGCGGACCGCATGCGCCTGTCGCCGCGGGCGGAACAGGGGGCGCGCTGAATCTGCGCCTTCCCCCGCCCCGCCAACGGTAATGCAGGGGTGAACCATATGTTTGAAGTATAACATATTATGCGACGGGATCTGTTTGCTTTACGTCGCCGGAGTTGCCGTTCGGGGGAGCGCGAAGGACGGCAAGGGCCATGCGGGCGGCTGCGCCTCCCCGCGCCCCTTCGAGACGATACCGGCCGGTCACGGCACGGCGGCGTTGAGCCGGTATATCGTTACCTCGTCTTGCTCAAATACGACCGTGCCCAGGCTGGCGAACTTCGCCAGGCTCTCCGGGGGGTACAGCCGCCGCTCCAGGCCGCCGATATAGACAAAGTCCACACGGTACTGGCGCAACAGGCGCTCGGCCTCCGACGGGTCACCGGTCAGGTAGATCGCATCCACCGCCGCGCAGCGGGGCGCGAGTTCGGCGCGGGCCTCAGGGTCGCCCCCGCGCCACTGGATCTGGTGGCCGGCCCAGCCGAGCACGGTAGGTATGCCCGTGGCCGCCGCGACCCCGCCATAGCCTTCGCTGTTGTACGAGCCGCCGCAGCGTCGCGCCGCGCGATCCTCCACCGCCACCGCCTCCAGCACCACGCTGCCCACCGGGGCCTCGCGGCGCAGCCAGGCCAGCGAGGCCGCCCCGGCGGGGCTGAGTTCGCGCGGCGTGCGGCCCACCAGGCCGGTGATGCTCCCCCGCGCATACTCGCGCACCGTCAGCCAGGGATAGACCAGCGCCCCCGCCAGCAACGCCAGGGCCAGACCGGCGGCGCTCCACCCCGCCAGACGCGCCCGGCCCTCCGTTCGGGCCAGGATCCACCACAGGCAGAAGGGCGCCAGCGTCCCCCATAGCAGCCAGATCTGGTAGTAGAACTTGAACACGGTGTTCATCCGCGCCGAGAAGCCCTCGAAGACGTCGCGGATATAGACCAGTTCGACCCCGAGCAGCACCGCGCAGCCCAGAGCCGCCAGGAGCAAGGCGAAGCTCTGGCCGGCGCGCTCTGCCAGGGCGCGCGCCCGCAGCAGCGCCAGGGCGCCCAGGCCCGCCAGGGCCAGCAGCGGAAAGCCGCTCAGCAGGCCGGCCAGCAGGAGCGCCGGAGGCAACCAGAGTAGAAGGCGTGCGGTGGAGGGCCGCGCCGGCACCGCGACCCCGAGACGCGCGATCAGGGAGACGCTCGAAGCGTGAGCAGGCGCCGCCACCGGCGCCACTGCGGGCGCCGGCCGCGGCGCAGCCAGGTACACAAAGGCGACGATTGGAACGGCGAACAGTCCGAAGATGACGGTGAAGGCGTGCAACCCCGTGCGTGAACCGAGAAAGGGCGCCAGGATGCTGCTCAACCGCCCGATCAGGGGCAGATCGATCAGGGGATCAGCGCCGCCGACCAGCGAGCGGAAGGTGAGGTGGAAGGGCAAGAACAGCAGATAGGCCGCGCCGATGAGCAGCAGCAGCCTACGCCCCGCCGCGCGCCAGGGGCGCGGCGTGCCGCTCCCGAGGAGGCGCAGGGTCAGGGCGGCGGCGTAGAGCAGAACGTAGGTCGGCAGATCCCAGCTATTGATCGCGTAGAGGCTGCCGATGACGATCCCCGCCAGGACCAGTTCGCCCCACTCACGCCGGCCCCGGCCCGGCGCCGGCGCCTCGGGGCGGGCCAGGACCGCGAGGGCCAGGGCGGCGGCGAGCATGCCGAAGGGCAGGGCCATCACGTGGGGATGCATATCGCCCAGGCGAAAGCTGAAAAAGGGAAACTCGGTGATGGTGTAGCGCCGCTCCTCGCCACTGAACGGCTGCGTGTCCCACAACGAACGCGAGGGCCACCACCAGTTAAACTCCGTCAGCCTGTCGCGCCGCTCCCAGCCGCTGATCGTTCCGAACTCGCCGGTCACGGCGGGGTAGGGCAGGCTGATCGTCGTCGCGCCGCTCAGCGCCTGCCGGGTCGCCGCCAGGGCCTGGCGCCCGTCGAGGGCCACCACGCGCTCATCGCCCAGCAGCACCTGGAGCGCGCCCGACTGGTTGCCCGCCCCCAGCACGAAGATCACTCCCAGCAGGGCGAAGAGCGGAACGCTCCACCGGCGCCACCCCCGCCGGCAGATGGGGTGGTCGCGCGCCGCCAGGGCGATCATGTTGGCGATCATCCCTGCCACCGCCTGCGCGGTCATGGCGAAGATCAGCGCCAGCGACAGGTTGTAGGCGGCCGACGGTTCCAGGGCGGCCAGTTGGGCCACCGTGGCCATGAGCAGGTAGCCGAAGTAGTAGTAGTTGATGCTGAAGCCGGCGAGCCAGGGGTCGGCGGGCGGAAATATCCCCGAGCGTCCGATTGCGTTGAAGAAGGCGAAGTCCATGGGGCGCTCGGTGCCCCATGGCGTCGGGTCGTGGGCCCGCAGCCACACTGCGGCCAGCAGCGCGCCGAGGAAGAGCGCCTCGGCGGCCAGCACGCCCGGCCAGCGCGTCCTCAGCGCCGCCCGCGCCGCCGCCAGCGTCGCCCGCGGCCCGCCCAGCGCCGCCACCCCCGACGCCGCCACCGCCACCGCCGCAATGACAATCGCCGGCGCGGCGAAGGGGACCAGCCCGAACATCGCCAGCAGCCAGGCCAGGTAGCCGGTGAGCAACAGCCCCAGCGGCCGCGCCAGGCTGAAGCCCCCATCGGGCAGGGCGCGCAGCAGCCAGTTTGTCAGCGGCAGGCCCGCCAGGCCGATCAGGGAAGCGATCAACCACCAGATGAGAATGTCAGACGCCATATGTTTTTTGATGTGGGGGCGTTTTCTCAGGAGGCTGCGGCCTTCCCATTTTAGATTTTAGATTGCGGATGGTAGATTGCCGCTCAATGCAACCAGAAGCGCTCCAGCGCTCACGAGCTTGCGGCGTCTCGATGACGCTCTGGTCATCGGGCAGGGAGTGGGGCGACCGGGTTGCCCCCCGCCCCGCAGTCAACCGTCAAGGATCTGCAACCTGCAGACCATCAAGCAACCGCCGCGCCTCAGCGGCCCAGGGGCCGTCGGGGGCCAGGATGAGGTAGATCTCCAGTTCGGCCCGCGCGCGCTCGCGGTCGCCTTGCTGGGCGAAGAGTTTGCCGAGGCTGAAGTAGGGGTCCGGGGCTGACGGGTCGGCGACCACCGCCTGGCTCAGGGCGATCTCGGCTTTGTCGAGGCGTCCCCAGGCGAGCAGCGCACTGCCGAGTTTGTGCCAGTTCGCGGCGTTTGGCTCGGCGCGGGCGGCCATGAGGTACGCCTCCTCGGCCTCATCGTAGCGTCCCGCCTCGGCCAGGATATCGCCCCAGAGGTGCATCACGCCAATGTCGCGCGGGTTGGCCCGCGCGGCCCGCTCCAGAATCTGCGCCGCCTCGTCCAGCCGGCCCTGGTCGCGGTAACGCACCGCCAGACCAAAGGCCAGCGGCCCGTCGGTGGGGTTCGCCGCCAGGGCGGCCTCCAGGTCCTCCAGATCGGCTGGCGGGGGGCCCGCCGGTCGCGCCGACGCCCCGCTGCCCGCGAGGGGCCGCCAGGCATAGCCCGGCGGTACGCCTGTCACCCGATAGATGCGCGTCTGCCGGGCATCGTACACCGTCTCCAGATACGTGCCGCGCATCTGCTCGAACTTGGCCAGGCCCGCGACGGGGTAGAAGGCGCGCTCGACCCCGCCGACGTAGATGTAATCAACCCGGTAGCGCGCCAGGAAGCGCAGCGCCGTCTCCACATCGGGGGTGCGGAAAAACGTATCCAGGTCACGCTCGCGCCGGGCCGCGACCGCCGGGTCGCGCTGTTCGTTGACGTGGAGGGCGCTGATCACCGTGGGCAGGCCGGTGCTGGCGGCCACGCGGATGCCGTAGGCCCGGTAGAAGAACAGGCTCGCTTGCACGACCACCGGGGTGCCGGCAATCTCGCGGTTCAACCAGGCGATCGCCGGCCCGTCGCCCGAGAGATCCACCTCGACCTGGGTCACGCCCGGCTCGCATCCGCCGTAGGCCAGGCAATCGTAGGTAAAGCGCGCCTGATCGAGAAAAGCCAGGCCATCGAGCGTTGGTCCTGTTTGCACCGGCATGCGCGTAGCCAGGCGACTGGGCGCCCCGGCGAGCGGGTAGATTGCGGCGAGGGCCGCCAGCACCCCCAGCGCTGCCAGCGTGGCCCGCGCGCCCACCCGCCCCCACACCCGCCGCGCCCCCCGCAGCAACAGCGGCAGGCTCGCCGCCGCGGCGATCGCCAGCAATACCCAGACCTGCAACCCGAACTTGAAGACCGTGTTCATCCGGTACCACTCGCCGCCGTCCAGGTGATCGCGAATGTAGACCAGCTCGATCCCCAGCGAGACCGCCAGCGCCACCCAGACCAGAAGCAACCCGTACCAGACGGGCGCGCTGATGGCCCGCCGCGGCAACAGCGTCGCCCCCAGCATCAGCAGCGCGACCAGGGCCAGCCGCAGCCCCAGCGTGGGCAGCGCGGCCCCCAACAGCAGCAAGCCCGCGACCACGCCTACCGGCAACCACGCCCCCGCCGCGCCGGGCGCCACGGTGCGGGTCACTCCCAGGGCAAGCGGGGAGCGGCCGCGGGCGTTCGCGGACGGGGCGTAGACGCGCCAGGCCGCGCCGATCAGGGCCGGCAGCAGCACTGCCACAAACAGGCCGTAGATCACCAGGTAGTCGCGCGGCGTCGTCCCATCGGTCAGCGGCACCAGGCCGACGCCCCCCACGGGCGCCCAGTAACGGTCGAAGAATGGCGCGAAGAGGGTCAGACCACCAGCGACCACCGCCACCGCAACTAACCCCGCCCGAACCAGACGGCCCCAGGGCGCCCCCGCGGCCCGCGGGCCGGGCGCGCGCCAGGCCGCCCCCAGCAGGGCCAGGCTCGCTACCAGGGCATAGGTCGGCACGTCCCACGAATTGGTTACCGCCAGGGTTCCCAGCGTCAACCCCAGCATGAGCAGGGGCGCGTGGCGCAGAGGGAGCGCCCCGGCCTCCGTTCGGGGTGATGATACCCTTCCATCCAACAGGCGGTATCCCAGCGCCAGGGCCAGCAGCGTGATCGGCAGGGCGATGGTGTGCGGGTGCAGGTCGGCGTAGAGGAAGGCGAAGGCGGGGAACTCGTTGATGGTGTGCGGGATCACCCGGCTCGGCCCGACGAACCAGTCGCCGAGCCGGGCCCCGAAGCCGGCCAATCCGCCCTGTCGCAGCGCCTCGGCGACGGCGGGAAAACCTTGCGACCAGCCCACGGCGAAGAAGCCGGCCAGGTTCCCCGCCACGCCCACCAGCGCCGCCGCGAGCGCGCCGTAGCGCGCCCGTCCGGTCAACTGGCTGACCAGAGCAAAGGCCGCCGCCAGGGTCAGACCGGCGATCGTCGCCAGGGCCAGGTTGAAGCCCATTGCCGCGGGAAGGCCGGCCATCCGCACCGGCAGGGCGACAAGAAAATAGCCGTAGTAGTAGTAGTTGATGTAGCCGCCGCTGAAGAAGGGATCGTAGGGTGGCAGCGCCGGGCTGCGCAACACGGCGTTGAGGAAGCCAAGCTCCATCGGCTTCTCGCCGCCCCAGATCGGGTGCCACAGGTCGGGGTTCAGGGCGCGAATCAGGGCCAGGCCGCTGAAGCCGGCCAGGAACACGCCCTCGCTCGCCAGCACGGCCGCCCGCCGCGCCCACAACGCCTGCCCCAGGCCGGTCAACCCGCGTCCGACACGCGCCAGGGCGCCCCCCTCCGCCCCTCGTCCCATCCACCAGAGCAGCGCCAGGTTCAGCAGCAGCGCCAGCGCCAGGCCCAGGGGCAGCCCGGCGCCGTTGTAGCGCCAGAGGCCCAGACTGGCCGGCAACCAGATCACGTAGCCTGCCAGCAGCCACCCGACCAGCTTCGCCCAGGTCCATCCGGCGTCGCGCCAGCCGCCGAAGACGGCATGGGCCGCCGGCAAACCCGCCAGGGCCAGGGCATACAGCGCCGCGAGCCAGGCCAGGACCGCCAGCCAGGAGTTCTCCGCCGCCAGGCGGTTCCAGTCCGCCGGGGCCATCGCCGGCAACGCATTGACCGGCGTCCTGAGCATCAGCGGCGGGGGCGTATCAGCGGTAGGCGGGGTTACGTCAAGGTCGCTGGTGAGCATGCGCGGGGTCGCCGGGCCGACGACCCGGTAGATCGTCGTCTTGCCTTGCGCGAAGACCCGCTCCAGGTCACCCCGGGCGGCCAACTGCTCGAGCCTGGCCAGGCCGGCCGGGTAACTGGCCCGTTCCACGCCGCCGACGTAGACGTACGCCACGCCATAGCTCCGCAGCAGGGCCAGCGCCTCGTCCGGGTCGGCCCCGGCGTAGATCCGCTGCACGGCCCGCTGGCGGGCGGCGATCACCGCTCCGGCGCCCACGGCGTTGCGCTGCTGCACCTGGTGCCACTCCCAGCCCAGGAGGGTCGGCAGGCCGGTGTGCGCCGCGACGCGCCCGGCCCACTGGTAGGAGGGCAGGTGCGCTTCGAGGATGATTGGCGTGCCAGAGACATTGCGCCGCAGCCAGGCGATCGCCGCGGCGTCTTCATCGAGCGAAAAGGCCTCGCCGTAGCGTTGCGCGGACACCGCGGCCATAAACGCCGTTCCATCGAGGGTGCGCGGCGCGTCCGGCGCCCAGCGGTCGGCGGCGCGCGCCGGGGTAGCCGTGAGGGGGTAGACCAGCGCCGCGACGGCCAGCAGGGCCAACCCGCCGCGGGCGATGAGACGCGGCGCGGCCCCCGGCGCGACCCACAGCCGCGGGAGCAGCGCCGCGATCCCCAGGGCGAAGAGCATCCAGGCGTGCAACCCGAACTTGAACACGGTGTTCATGCGCCCGATGTCGCCCCTGACCGTCACCACCTCCACCAGCGCGAGCAGGCCCAGGCCCCCGGCCAGCCAGAGGCCCGGGATCAGCAGCGCCAGCGGGGCGCGCCGCAGGCGCCACAGCAGCCAGAGCGCCCCGCCGAGCAGCGGGATCAGCAGCGTCAGGGCCGGCCAGTCCAGCGCCAGACCGATCACCGCGATGCTCGCGGCGATGCCCGCCGCGCCCGCCGCGACCTTTGGCCCGGCGAGGCGCCGGATCAGCAGCGCCCCGGCGATGGCCGTGGCGAAGAGCCAGTGGCCGTAGAGCAGAAAAGCCTCGCGCAGCGTCGTCCGTGGTGCGCCGAGCGCCTGCCCGAGCAGGGTGGGCGCGAGGCCCTCGCGCCAGAGTTCCACGCCCGAAGACTCGGTGGCGAAGTTGGCGACAAAGGGGGCGAAGAACAGGTTGCCGCTGACTGCCATCAGCAGCGGCGGCCCGGCGATCCCCAGCAGGCCCCGGGCCACCCCCCGCCCGCGACTGGCCCGCCAGCCCGCCACTGCCAGCAGCAGGGCGGCCAGGCCGACGAAGGTGGGGTAATCCCACGTGTTGGTCGCGCGGATGGCCCCCGCCAGGAGGCCCATCGCCAGGGCGTGGACCACGACGCGACCCATCTGGCGCGGCACGTCGCGCGCGTAGGCCACGGCCAGCCCCAGCAGGGCCAGGCTGAGGGGCATGACCAGCATATGGGCGTGCAGATCGCCAAAGAGGAAGGTGAAGAACGGAAACTCGTTCACCGTTCCCGGCACGATCCGCGTCGCGTCCCAGTAGGCCCACTCGGGGCGGCCCTTCGCCGCCTGCTCGGCGGCGTAGCCGTTGAGGAACCAGACGGCCTGGGCCAGGTTGCCCAGGAGCAGCGCCAGCGCCGGCGCCAGACCCGCCGCCGTCAGCGCCCGCCGCTCCCTGACCGCATCGGCCCGCCCGCCGAGGAGGTTGTAGACCACGCCCCAGGCCCCCAGCGCGGTGAGGCCGAGCACGGTGGCGACGGCCAGGTTGTAGGCCACCCCCGGCGCGGCGCCGCTGAGATGGGTCAACGCGCCGGCCAGCACGAAGCCGAAGTAATAGTAGTTGATGAAGCCGCCCGCGTGCCAGGGATCGTAGGGCGGGAACGCGGCGCTGCGCAGCACTGCGTTGAAGTAGGCGAAATCCATCAACTTCTCGCCGCCGCGGGCGGGGTGCCACAGATCCGGGTTGAGCAGCCGCAACACGATGCCCAGAAGGAAGAAGCCCAGGAACAGCGCCTCGGCGCTGAGCAGGGCCGCGCGGCGCGCCCTCCCGAAGGCTCGCAGCCCGGCCCGTTGGCGCCAGGCCGCCGCCAGGCCCGCCAGCATCAGCGGGGCAGCGCACAGCCAGAGCGTCGCCGGGGCGAAGGGCAGCGGGAACGGCCCCCAGCCCACCGCGCCGGCGTTGCCGCGCCCGGGAATGCCCGGATCATTCCCCAGACTGCCCGCAAGCCAGGCCAGGTAGGCCACCAGCAGCAGAGCGAGGATCTTCGCCAGGCTGAACCCCCGGTCGGGCAGGCGCGGCAGCAAGGGGAAGAGCAGGGCGAAGGTCGCCAGGCTCAGCGCCTCCAGCGCCAGCAACCAGGTCAACGGGGCCAGCGGCGGCGGCAAGGCGTAACCCGCCCATGACCCGCCGGCGGCATAGCGGCGCCACTGGCCATCGGTCAGGCGCAGCGCCGCCGGGTGGCGGTCGGCGATGAGCACCGGGGACTTGTACACCTCCTCCCAGAGCACGTCGCCGGTGATCAGCGCCTCGGCCCGCTCGCGCGAGTAGGCGGCAGTCTTCTCGAAGATCAGCACCCGGGGATGGTCGTAGACGTGGAACGCCTCTTCGGCCCCCTGGTCGGGGATCTCGATCCCCAGTATGCGCGGGTAGGAGGTAATCTCCGCCGCCAGCCGGAAGCCCAGTTCGCCGCTGAACAGGCTGTGGTAGTAGCGCATTAGCGCCGGGTAGCGCATGCGCAGCCGCGAGGCGCTGTCGTAGATACGGTTGCTGGTAAGGGTGATGTAATCGGCGCGGTCGAGCTGGTCGAGCAACCCTTCTTCATAGGCGCCGCTCAGCCCCGCGCCGCCGAAGTACTTGCGGGGCTCATCCTCGGCATACGGCGCCGACTGGAGGCCCTGGAAGGTCGCCCCCCAGACGGCATCGGCGGCCTGCAAGGGCAAGGGGTCATCCCAGATCTCCGACATCACGAACGCGCCGGGCGGCGCGTTATCGGCCAGCCAGCGCGCGGCCATCACCCGCGAGTGGGGCTGGGTGTAGATTCGCGAGAAAGCGTAGGCCCAGGCCAGGGTTGCCAGCGCCACCAGCGGCAGCGCCCACCGCCCGCCGCGAACCGCCAGCGCCCGCCAGGAGGGCGAAGGCACCGGTTCGCGCGCCAGGTCGGCCAGGCGCATGAGCCCCCAGGCCCCGAAGACGGTCAACGCGCCGTAGATCGGCAGCAGGTAGCGCAGAGTGATGGCGAACTGCCCCCCCTGCCAGCCAAAGTAGAAGCCGATCCACGCCAGCAGCACCCAGGCCGGGCTGAGCGGCAGCGACGCGGCCCGCGGCCACAGCGCCCGGCGCAGGCCCCCCAGGGCAAAGGCCGCCGCGCCCCCCCAGGCCGCCAACCCCAGCGCCGGACCCATGCCCCAGAGGACCATGTTCACCCAGGGGAACAGGTAGGGCGTGCGCCCGACCCACTGCTGCGAAGGCGGGTAATCCAGTTCTCCGCTCACCAGCGCCCGCACCGAACTGATGTTGCTCACGAAGCGCGGCTCAGGCCGGATATCGAGAAAACCGGCCCCCTGGAGCCAGCCTGCCAGTTGGGGCCGGCCCTCGGCAACCAGCACCGGCGACATTGGCGTCGAGCCGGTGAACGCATCGGGCGCGAGGGTGCGGAAGCTGAGCAGCGTCAGCGCGCCGGCCAGGATCAGCAGCGGCAACTCGCGCCACAGGAAGCGCTCCCAGGCCAGCGCGGCCACCGGCGCGCCCTCCGCGCGGCTGGCCCCCTGCGCCCACCGCCACGCCGCCACCACCGCCGCGACAATCGCCGCCAACCCCAGCGTCGCCAGCGTGATACGGTTCGCCATCGCCGCGCCAATGGCAAGGCCAAGCGCCGCGTAACTCGACCAGCCCCCGCCTTGAGCGACCCGCAGCGCCCAGTACAGGCTGAGCAGGCAGAAGAAGGTGGAAAAGATAGGATCAACGAAGAAATGGGCCTGCTGGATCTGCATCACGGTCAGCGCCGCGAGCAGCGCGGCCAGCAACCCGACTCGCCGGTCAAAGAGCCGCCGCCCGATCAGGTACACCAGGACGATCGAACCCAGATCGAAGAGCACCGCCAGTCCGCGCCCGACCTTCTGGATCTGGCCGTAGAGGGTCAGATCGCGGCCCTCGGGGTTGAGCAGCGGGATCAACAGGCTGGCGCGAGGGAAGACGCGCTCGGGGTTCGCCACCGGCGGACCATAATAGTCGGTGCGCCGTTCTCCGGGGTTCGCGGGATCGGCGCCCACTCGTGGCGGCCCATTGATCCGCGGCGCCTGCGCCGGCAGAGCTTCCGCGGGCGTGAGCATCACCGCCGCCACCCTGGCGGCGATGACCGGGAAAGGCCCGTAGACATACAGGGGAAAGCGGTCGTAGTTACGTGGGTTGAGGGGCGAGCGCGACGAGTCGTACAACTCGCTCAGGCTGCCGGGGAGCCGCACCGTCGAAGCGACATCGGAGAAAAAGCGCTCATCGGGGTGCTGGCCGGTATCGCTGTCCCAATCGGTCAGACTGAGGGTGCGAAAATATGCCCCGAGCAAGAGGATGATCGCCAGCAAGATGCGCGGCGCCCAGACCGAACGCAACGATGCCGGCGAGATGGCACGGCGCGAAGCTACGCGAGGCTGTTCGATATTCACACTG
>DAOTYR010000425.1:0-13136 GCA_034434655.1 Chloroflexaceae bacterium | reverse complement strand
TCGCTGATCAGACCGGTCTCGCGCAGGGCCGTGGCCCAGGCCAGACTGCCGGCAATATCGGCCTCGGCCAGACGCACGTCGAAGCGAAACGAGTCGTTGAAGCGGCGCATCATCTCCGCCGTCGGGGCCGCGAAGCGGCCACCCCAGAGTCGGTGTTCCATGGTTTTTGATTTGAACTAACGTGAAAATAAGCCCTCGACGAGGGGTGTGGGGAAACCGGGTTTCCCCACACCCCCACCCGGTGGGAGGGTTTGGGAGGGCGTAGCTCTCCCAAGAACAACCGTATGTTCATTGCGGCGTTGTGCGGCGAAGCCGCATGGACGGCTAATGTGAACATAAGCCCTCGGTGAGGGGGGTGGGGAAACCGGGTTTCCCCACCCCCCTGCCCCCGGGAGGGCCTCGCCCTCAAGCGGGGGTATGGGGGAACCGGGTTCCCCCATACCCCCGCCCGGGACTACAGGCGCCCCAACCCCCAGGCGCCGTTGACGTTTCCCACCCGAAACAGGCAATCCGCGCGGATGTCGTAGCGGAAGAGCGGATTGGTGGGAAACACGTCGCCGCTCTGGCCCTGGGCGCCCTGGCGCAGCACTTCCTCGATCGCCACCACGGCCCGGCGCCCGCGGGCCGTGCGGCCAATCTGCACCACAATCAAGCTGACGACATCCGAAGTGATCAGCCCGCGCACGATCTGGGCCGCGGCCTGCCCGCCGCCGCTGGCCTCGGCTGCCAGGCCGATCATGGCCATACGCTCCAGGTTGCGCAGCGCCCCCTGGACGCTGCCAGCGTGAATGGTGCCGATGCCGGGATGGCCCGTGGCGGCGGCCTGGAGCATGGCCATGGCCTCACCGCCGCGCACCTCCCCCACGATGATGTAACCCGGCTTCTGCCGCAGGGCGAATTTCACCGCCTGGCTGAAAGCCGCCTCTTCGTTCACTTCGATGTGCAGGCTGTTTGGCCCGCGGGGCAACTCGCCGCCATCTTCGACAAACACCAGCCGCATCCGCTCCCCGATCGCCTGGGTGAACCCCGCCGTGAGCGTCGTCTTGCCACAGCCGGTTGGTCCGGCCACCAGCACCGAAGCGCCGCCGGCCAGCGCCTCCAGCAACAGGTCGCTGGCCTCGCGGGTAAGCATTCCGGCCTGCACCAGATCGTCGAGGGTGCGCCAGCGCTCGGGGAGCAGGCGAATCGCCAGGCTGCCGCCATCACGGGAAACTGGCGGCCGGGTGATGGCGAAGCGCAAGCCATCGGCCACCCCCTGCATCATCGGCGCGGGCCAGTCGTCGTACGGTTCGAGACGAAAGCTCCGCAACAGCAACTGGCGCTGGGTCCACGCAATCCACGCAGGATGCGCCGTCACGCCGGTATTGAGCATAGCGCCGCGCTGGACGACGAAGAAGGGGTCGCCGGGTGGGCCGTTGTAAAGGATGTCGGAGACTTCGTGTTCGGGATCGCGCCACAGTTCCAGCGGGCCGTACCAGTCCACGCGCGCCCATTCGTGTTCCTGCAGTTCTCCGCCAACCCCAACCAGGTCAAACACCTCCGCGGGCGGGAGGTGCCAGCAATCCCGTAAGCGGCCGCTACGCACAAAGCTCCGCAATTCGTTGGTCAGGGCCTTGATCGCCTCTGGATTGTGGTGAGGTGGCTCCCAGGATGGAAGCGAAATGTCGGCGTCAAGATCGTCGTGGTGCATGACGGTCCTCCTAACGTGAACATAAGCCCTCGGCGAGGGGGGTGGGGAAACCGGGTTTCCCCATACCTCAGCGGACGCGGGCCGGAGGCCCGCGCACCCAGGCCCCGGCCCCTGGGCGGGTTTGGGAGGGCGCACCCCTCCCAAGAAGTATGTTCATCCCGTCGGTGCGCGGCGGAGCCGCATGGACGGCTTATGTTAAAACAGACAATTCCCGGGAGGGTCTGGGAGGGCGCAGCCCTCCCAGGAACAACCTTATCCCCGTGATGTGCGGCGTAGCCCCTCGGAGAGGGGTGTGGGGAAACCGGGTTTCCCCACGCCCCCGCCCCGCAGGGAGGGTCTGGGAGGGCAAAGCCCTCCCAAGAACAAACTTATGTTCATTACGGCGTTGTGCGGCGCGAGCCGCATGGACGGCTACCGTGAACATAGGCTCTCGAAGAGGGGTGTGGGGAACCCGGGTTTCCCCACGCCCCCGCCCCGCAGGGAAATGGGGACACCGGGTTTCCCCATGCCCCCACCCGCGGGAGGGTGTGGGAGGGCGCAGCCCTCCCAGGAACAACCGTATGTTCATTGCGGCGTTGTGCGGCGGAGCCGCATGGACGGCTACCGTGAACATAGGCTCTCGAAGAGGGTGTGGGGAAACCGGGTGTTCCCACGCCCCCGCCCCGCAGGGGCATGGGGACACCGGGTTTCCCCATGCCCCCACCCGCGGGAGGGTCTGGGAGGGCGCAGCCCTCCCAGGAACAACCGTATGTGCATTGCGGCGTTGTGCGGCGGAGCCGCATGGACGGCTGAGGTGAAAACCGTTCGCCGCGTGCTGCCCCCCACCCAGCCTCCCCCCGCCGGGGGGAGGTGCCGGGTTCCAGCCCCCAGCGGGGGCAGGTCCGGGAGGGGGCCGGCACCGCGCCCGCGGAGCCGCGGCGCGGGCGGGATGCCCGCGCTCCCGGGCCGGTTGCATCGGGCGTTGTGCGCCATGCGCATGACCGTCTAACATGAACACACGCCGTTGCCCCACGCCGCTGTTGACCCATTCGTGTTCAATGGTGGGTTCCTGCCATCAAGGATGGCAAGAGGGGGATCAGGCCACTGACTCGCTCGCGCACCTCGTCGCGGACGGCGCGGAAGGCCCGCAGCCGCTCGGCTGCGTCTGCGACGGCGACCGGGTCGGCGATGCTCCAGTGGAGTTGCCTCGCGGCCCGCAGCCACACCGCGCACTCCTCGCGGGCGATGTCGCACACCGTCACCACCACCGCCGAGGTCAGATCGGCCAGCGTATCTACGTGCCTGGCCTGCTGGTAGCCGATATCAATGCCCGCCTCGGCCATGACCTGCACGGCGAGGGGATGCAACGAGGTCGGATGGGTGCCGGCGCTGCGCACGGCGATCCGCGCGCCGCTCAGCGCGCGCAACCAGCCCTCGGCGATCTGCGAGCGGGCGCTGTTGGCCCGGCAGAGGAACACCACCGCGGGCATGCGCTCGGGGATCGGAGCGGCGGCGGGCAGGGCCAGCCCGGCGGCGAGGCCCTGGTGCAGGGCGACCAGGCCGGGCAGGTGGGCGCTATAGTAATTCGCCCGCGCGTCGGCAGCGCTGCGATGGACGCGCACCAGACCGGCCTGGCGCAGCACGTTCAGATGGTACGAGACCAGGTTCTGGGCCAACCCGGTTTGCTCCACCAGTTCGCCCACCTGGTAGTCGCTGCACCGCAGCAGCAGCAAGAGCCGCCAGCGCGTCTCATCGGCCAGGAGCTTCAGGTGTTCCAGCGTGGCCTGTCCTCGCCCGTCCATAGCGTTCCTTATGTGCATATGGGGAACCCGGGTTTCCCCCCGCCCCTGCCCGCTGAAGGGCGCCGGGCGTCACATGCTGGCTATCGTACCAGATCCGTCGCCGAGGCTCAAGGTGTGCGGCACGCGCCCGGGGCGGGGAGCAATGTCCATTTCCTCACCGTGCCCGCAGAGCCGTGGCGCGGGCGGGACGCCCGCGCTCCCGGGCCGTGTGCATCGGGCGTGGTGCGCCCCGCGCACGGGGCCTAACGTGAACAGAAGCTCTCGGAGAGTGATGTGGGGAAACCAGGTTTCCCCATTCCCCTACCCGGTGGAACGGTTTGGGAGGGCGCAGCCCTCGAGGAGGGGGATGGGGAAACCTGGTTTCCCCATACCCCCACCCGGTGGGAGGGTCTGGGAGGGCTACGCCCTCTCACGAAGTATGTTCATCCTGTCGGTGTGCGGCGCAGCCACATGGACGGCTGGCATAGCCGCTTCTGCACTATGCGTATGCCTTACCGATGAACGGTGACGCCAATGATGCCAGACCTCTTTCAGCAGCCGGCCCCCAGGTTGGGCAACCAGTACGCCGATGATCGCGTGCTGCGCTCGTTTCTGCGGCGCGCGCTCACGCCAGACGTGCTTGACGCAGCGACGCCGGTCCTGGAGCAGATGGGCGAACTGGCCGGCGGCGAGTTGTACCGTCTGCACCTCGCCGACCGGCGCAACGAGCCCCTGCTCACCCAATGGGACGCCTGGGGCGAGCGGATCGACCAGATCGAGCTTTCGCCGCTCTGGCAGCGGGCCGCCCGTCTTGCCGCCGAGTACGGGTTGGTGGCCCTGCCCTACGAGCGCCCCTACGGGGCCGCCTCGCGCCTGGTGCAGTTCGCCCTGGCCTACCTCTTTCACCCCTCCACCGATGTGTACACCTGCCCCCTGGCGATGAGCGACGGCGCCGCGCGCACGCTGCTCCGCGCCGGCGACCAGGCCCTCATCGAGCGGGCACTGCCGCGCCTGGCCAGCCGCGATCCCGATCGTTGCTGGACCAGCGGCCAGTGGATGACCGAGCTTCCCGGCGGCTCCGACGTGAGCCGCACCGAGACCATTGCCCGGCCCGGCCCCGATGGTCTCTGGCGGCTGTATGGGCGCAAATGGTTCACCTCGGCGACCACCGGCCAGATGACCCTGGCGCTGGCCCGGCCCGAGGGTGCCCCGGCGGGCAGCCGGGGCCTGGCCCTGTTCTACCTGGAACTGCGCGACGCTGACGGGCGTTTGCAGGGCATCCGCGTGAACCGGCTCAAGGACAAGCTGGGCACGCGCAAGGTGCCGACCGCCGAACTGAGCCTGGAAGGGGCGCCGGCGCGCATGGTCAGCCCGCCGGGCGAGGGGGTGCGCGCGATTGTGCCGATGTTGCAGGTAACGCGCACCTGGAACAGCGTGATGGCCGCGGCCTTTATGCGCCGGGGGCTGGCCCTGGCGCGCGACTATGCCCGGCGACGGGTGGCCTTCGACGCGCCGTTGAACCGCCAGCCGCTCCACGTCGAGACCCTGGCCGGGTTGCAGGCCGAGTTCGAGGGCGCGTTCCACCTGAGCTTTCTGATAGCAGCGCTCCTCGGGGCCGAGGAGGCAGGCGAGGCTGACGCGACGGCGGCCCACCTGCTGCGCGTGCTCACCTCGGTGGCCAAGCTGACGACGGGGCGCCAGGCGGTGGACGCGCTCAGCGAGGTCATCGAAGCCTTTGGCGGCGCGGGCTACGTTGAGGACACCGGGTTGCCCGTCCTCCTGCGCGATGCCCATGTGCTGCCGATCTGGGAAGGCACCACCAATGTGCTGGCGCTGGATACCCTCCGCGCCCTGGTCCAGCCAGGGGCCTGGGAGGCCCTGTGCGGTCTGGTTGAGCGTCTCACCGCCAGCGCCGCCGACGAGGGGTTGAGCCTGGCCGGGCGCCAGGCGCGGGCCGCGCTCGACCATGCCCGGCGCTGGCATGCCAGCGTGGCCGGGGAGCGCCCGCGGCTGGAGCGGGGCGCCCGCCGCCTGGGGCTGACGCTCGGGCGCAGCCTGGAACTGGCCCTGCTGGTTGACCACGCCGCCTGGTCGCTGGCCGTGGAGGGCGACGGGCGCGCCCGCGCCGCCGCGCTGCGTTTCGCCAGGATGCCCGTTGACCTGATCAGCGACGCTGACTGCGACGACCAGGCCCTGGCCGACGATGCGCCGCTGCCGCTTTAGTAGCAATACTTTTCGAATAAGGTGATTGCCCCCTCCCCAGCCCTCCCCCGCTGGGGGAGGGAGTCCGGCTCCTCCCCCCAGCGGGGGGAGGTTGGGAGGGGGGCTGAAGCGCCGCGTTCGCTTATTTGCAAGGTATTGGCTCTAGTAGCCGTTGTCCCCTCAGCCGTCCATGTGGCTGCGCCACCCCGACGGGATGAACAAGGGTCGTTCCTGGGAGGGCCTGGCCCTCCCACGCCCTCCCGCGGGCGAGAATGTGGGGAAACCCGGTTTCCCCACCCCCTGCTCCAACGGGATGAAAAAAGGTTGTTCCTGGGAGGGCGTAGCCCTCCCACACCCTCCCGCGGGCCGGGGCCCGGGTGCGCGGGCCTCCGGCTCGCGTCCGCTGAGGGATGGGGAAACCCGGTTTCCCCATCCCCCTCCTCCGAGGGGCTATGTTCACGTTAGGGGAGGGCCTGGGCAGGCGTAGCCCGCCCAGGGTCAACGATCCATCTTACGGGCGGCCAGGGCGGCCAGTTCACTGAGCGAGGGGTGGGGGCCGTAGCTGGAAGCCAGGTCCTCCAGGCGCATCCCCATGCGCATCGCTATAGCGACCGGGGCGAGCATATCCGCCGCGGTCGGAGCGACCGCCAGCGCGCCGGCGATCCGCCCGGCCTGATCCCAGGCCAGGGTCAGGAAGCCCTCGGGGGTTTCGTGGATATGGGCGGCCAGACCTTCGGTGAGCGCCGCGGTCACGCTGCCATAGGCGCCCTCGGTGGTGAGACGGCCAAGCTTCGCCACCTGGGGCCGTTCCATGAACGTCAGCACGATGTGGCGCGTATCCGCCGGACCCGACGAGCGGCGCAGGGCGTGCTGGGCCGCTGCCCGGCCCTGGGCCATGGCCACGCTCGCCGCGCACGGCTCCAACGCATCGCCGACCAGGTAGACCCCGCGCCATCTGGTCTGTCCATACACATCTACGGTCGCCTGATCGGCCGGCAACCCGATGGCCTCGGGATCGCTGCGGTAGCTGCTCACGACCATGGCGACGTCGGCCAGGCGCCGTTCACCGTCCGCGGTTATGGCCATCACCTCGCGCTCACCGGCGACGAGTTGCTGCACATGTGCCTCGGGCGCCACCACCACCCCCCGGCGCTCCAGCATGCGCGTGAGGTAGCCGTCCACTTCGGGGGCCAGGCGGGTGCGCGGGGCTTCTTCAGGCACGAGCCAGGTGACCTCGGCGCCGAGCAGGTTCAGGATATGACACAGTTCAAACCCGCTCGTCCCATCGCCGATCACCAGCGCCCGGCGGGGGGTCTCCTCCAGGGTGCCCAGTTCGGTATCGGCGAGGATCCGCACGTGGTTGGGTTCCAGGCCGGGGGGGAAAACCGTGGCAGCGCCAGTGGCGATGATGACCGCGTCGGCGGCCAGACGCTGTTCGGGCGCGCCATCGGGCGGTTCGACGACAACCTGTCCGGGGCCGGCGAGGCGGGCGCGCCCGGCGAGCATCTGCACCTCCAATCCCGCCAGCAGGGTGGTGCACTGTTCTTGCCAGGCGGCCACCGCGCGGGCGGCGCGTTCCGCGATCGCGCGGGTGGACCGTTCGCCCGCCGCGGCGGCGGCCAGCCAGACCCGGCTTGCCAGCGGGCGCCACAGCCCTGGCGCCTCGGCGCTCACCAGGGTCACCGTGGCATGGGGCGCCGCCGTGCGCGCGGCCTCTACCCCGGCCGGCCCACCGCCGATGATGACCAGTCGTAGCGTTGGAGTTTTCACGGCTCGTCATTTCCTGGGAGGGCTGCGCCCCCAATCCCTCTCACCGGGTGAGGGGATAGGGAAACCCGGTTTCCCCATCCCCCTGCGTGCGGGCTGCGCCCTCCTAACCCTTCCCACCGGGTGAGGGGATGGGGAAACCCGGTTTCCCCATCCCCCTGCGTGCGGGCTGCGCCCTCCCAGACCCTCCCACCGGGTGAGGGGATGGGGAAACCCGGTTTCCCCATCCCCCTGCGTGCGGGCTGCGCCCTCCCAAACCCTCCCAGGGGCCGGGGCCTGGGTGCGCGGGCCTCCGGCCCGCGTCCGCTGAGGTATGGGGAAACCCGGTTTCCCCATACCCCTCGCCGAGGGCTTATTTTCACGTTAGCCCTCCATGCGGCTCCGCCGCACAACGCCGCGATGAAAATAAGGTTGTTCCTGGGAGGGCGAAGCCCTCCCAGACCCTCCCGCGGGTGGGGGCATGGGGAAACCCGGTTTCCCCATGCCCCTGGGGCCTATGTTCACGTTAGTATACCCTATGGGCGGTACTTGACAATTTTCATCAATAATTTGACTTATCGCGCGGGGGGCGCTACAATTTCGAGAGATCAATCCGTGTTCTTTCTGCGAGGGCCTGGCCCTCCCAGAGCCTCCCCTCAGGCAGCCGCGGCCAGGCCGCGGCCCGTGATCAGGAGCAACACATGGCGCGCATCTATAACAGCATTACCGAACTGGTCGGCAACACTCCGCTGGTGCGCCTGGGCCGCGTGAATGACAGCGACGCTACCGTGGTAGCTAAGCTGGAGTTTTTCAATCCGGCCAGTTCAGTGAAGGATCGCATCGGGCTGGCGATGATCGAGGCCGCCGAGCGTGAAGGCAAGATCCGTCCGGGCGAAACGGTGTTGATCGAGCCGACCAGCGGTAACACCGGGATCGGCCTGGCCTTCGTGGCCGCGGCCAAGGGCTATCGCCTGATCCTGACCATGCCCGAGACGATGAGCGTCGAACGGCGCAAATTGCTGCGCGGCTATGGCGCTGAACTGGTGCTGACGCCCGGCGCCGATGGCATGCCCGGGGCGATTGCCAGAGCCGAGGAGATCCTGGCCGATCTGCCCAACGGCTACATGCTGCAGCAGTTCAAGAACCCGGCCAACCCGGAGATCCACCGTCGCACCACGGCCGAGGAACTCTGGAACGATACCGATGGCCAGATTGACATCCTCGTGGCCGGTGTGGGGACGGGCGGCACGATCACCGGGGTTGGCGAGGTGATCAAGGCGCGCAAGCCGGAGTTCAAGACGGTGGCAGTGGAGCCGGAAGGGTCGCCGGTGCTTTCGGGGGGCAAGCGCGGCCCGCATAAGATCCAGGGCATCGGCGCGGGGTTCATCCCCGACGTGCTGAATACCGGCATCATCGACGAGATCCAGATTGTCTCGAACGAAGACGCCTTCGACATGGCCCGGCGCCTGGCGCGCGAGGAGGGCCTGATGGTCGGCATCTCGAGCGGCGCGGCAGCAGTAGCAGCCTTGCGCGTGGCGCGCCGCCCCGAGAACGCCGGCAAGCTGATCGTCTTTATCGCGCCTAGCAATGGCGAGCGTTACCTCAGCACCCCCCTGTACAGTGAAGAGTAACGCGGGCGTGGCCCCGGTTGAACCTGTTCGGCTCTGGGAGAGCAAAGCCCTCCCAGAGCCTCCCCTCAGCCCCCCATGCGGCTCGCGCCGCACACCGACGGGATGAACATACGATTGTTCCTGGGAGGGCGTAGCCCTCCCAGACCCTCCCACCGGGTGGGGGGATGGGGAAACCCGGTTTCCCCATCCCCCTGCGGGGCGGGGGCGTGGGGAAACCCGGTTTCCCCACACCCCTCCGACGGGATGAACATACGATTGTTCCTGGGAGGGCGTAGCCCTTCCAGACCCTCCCGCGGGTGGGGGGATGGGGAAACCCGGTTTCCCCATCCCCCTTGCCGAGGGCGTATTTTCATGTTAGGCAGGGACGCGGGGAAGCAACGGCTGCCCCCCTTCCTCTCGCCGGCGCAAGGTTTCTCCCGCCTCACCCTCAATGATCTGAGTAAAGCGCTCATCGCGCAGGTTAAGCAGGCGCGCCGCCAACCAGGCCAGCGTAAAGGTCGGCACGGTCTGCGTAAAAGGCAGCAGGGCCTCCAGCGCGGCCTTGTTGCGTAGCCCCCGCAGACCAAGGCGGTCGAGGATCACCCAGCTCACCGGCGCGGCGAAGATGTCCAGCCCGAAGTCGAGCAGGTCGAGCAACACCATCAGCAGCAGCGGCACATGGTGCATGGTGGCGAAGAAGCCTGCCTCCGCGGGAACATGAAGGCGCCTGACGCTGCGCCAGATCAGCGCCAATCCCACGCCGGCGATCGCCAGCGCCACCATCATCGCTATCAGCACCCCCGTCACAACGCTTCCCAGATGTTCGAGCATAGGTGTCAACTCCAGGAACTCCAAACGCATCCGGCAACTTCGAGCACGCGAAGGGTCGGGGCAGGGGCCAGCAGGCAGGAGGGTGAGGAAAGCTGGTTTCCCCACCCTCTCCCACCGGCGGTCGGTCGGGAACGCGACGCCCCTACCCCTGCGACGACACCGATGTATTAGACGCGGGATGCCCCATCGCGGTTGCGCGGCGCGAGCGCCAGTGCCACAGCGCGAAGCTGCCCAGGAGCGCCAGCAGGGCCAGGACCAGCGTGGGCCACTCCAGCGCCGCGCCGAAGGGTGGCAGATCGGGCTGCAGGGCCAGAAAAGGTGTGACCAGCGGGCCAGTAATGCCGTATAACAATCCAAAGGCCGGATTATCGGGCCGGGCGGCCAGGGCGCGGGCCACCAGGCGTGCCAGCAGCAGCGCCTCCAGCGCGCCGGTGAACCAGATGAGCCAGGTTGTGGCGGGGAATTGTCTGGATGAAAACAACCTCATCACGACACCGACCTCGGGCAGGCGCGGGAGAAACGCAGTTTCCCCGTATCTGGTCGCCCTGTAAGCGCCATGTCAGCGCTCTGTGACTTAAGACCTATGGCATTGGTAATGCGCTTCTGATACACTGTATAACACAAAGCCGTTCTGCGTGCATCCCATTCTTTCCTTCACCACACCCGATCAGGCGCAACGCGACGAGGGGGAACCGCCGTGATCCACGCCACCACCCATGCGGGCGCAGAGAGCGCCCGGTACGAGCGAACCGTTCCAGTGCGCCGGGTCGGCCCGCGCACCTTGAGCGTCTTGATCGGAGTCGAACTGCTGTTGCTGGTGAGCGCGCTGGCGTGGGCGCTCCTCTACCTTCTGCCACCCGCGACCCCTCTGGCCGCCCCTACCGATCTGCGACCGGTGGTTGACGCCATTCGCGACCGGCTGAGCGGCGCGGTTGCCGACCCCCTGGTGCCGGTGGGCAACGGCGATAGCGCCCGGGCAAGCAATCTGCGCGGCTTTCGACTGGACGGCAATGTGTATTACTACTACATCGAGGGCGCGAAGAACTTTGACCCCTTGAGCCGTGGCGTGATTGGCCAGGACCAGGTGGAGATCCTGCTGCGCGAGGAAAGCGGCGACCGAACCATCGTCGTGTACCGGGTGTATTGAAGCCGTCGCGCCTCGACCTCAAGCGACTTCACCCTACCCTCGCGGCAGGGTAGGTGTTCACATGTCTCCCGGGAGCGCGGGCAGCTTGCCCGCGGAGACGCGACGCGGGCGGGACGCCCGCACTCCCAGGCGCGGGTGTTACCCCAGGTGCGCACAGGTACGCGGCAGGCAGGTGTATGGGCGCGGGAGCGCATTCAGACCTTGCGCTTACCCTCGCCCCACTCGCCCCAGTCGCGTTCCTCCGCGGCGCGAATGGCGCGCCGCTTCGCCGCCCGCCGCGACAGGGGGATGACCTCCTGCAACACGGCGTAGAGTTGCTCCTCGAGGTGGGGATAGGCGGCCAGGGCCCGTTGCATCGCTGTCGCATCGAAACCGCGCTCGTGGAGGAGGCGCGCCGTCTGGCGTGCCGTTTCCGTGTCGCCGGCCAGCAGCGCGGCGACGAGTTGTTCTTCGAGTGAGGCAGGTGCGTGCATATGCGCTCCGGCAGGGACGTGAGGAAACCCGGTTTCCCCACGCCCCTGCCCAATGGGAGGTCTGGTAGAGCTTCGCCCTCCCAGACCCTCCTGTTCAAGAACTCGCCGGATGGACCGCTAAGCCGTTAGCAAGATCGGCCCATCATCGGCGATTGCCAGGGTATGCTCAAACTGAGCCGAGAGCGACCCATCAGCGGTGCGCACCGTCCAGCCGTCGCGGTCGAGTCTGGTGTCTGGGCGCCCGGCGTTGATCATTGGCTCGATGGTAAAGACCATCCCGGCCATAATTTTGCGCGTATTGCGCGGCTCGTCGTAATGGAGCACGGTCGGCTCTTCGTGGAGGTTCCGCCCGAGGCCGTGACCGGTATACTCGCGTACGACCGAGAAGCCCGCCGCCTCGGCCTGGCGCTGGATGGCGGCGCCGATTGCGCGCAGGCTGTTGCCCGCATACGCCTGCTCGATGCCCACCTCCAGACACCGGCGCGCCGTATCAAGCAGGCGCTGCGTGGCCGGGCTGACGTTGCCGACGGGGAAAGTCTCGCAGGCATCGCCGATCCAGCCGTTGAGGCGCAGGCCAATATCAATGCCGATGATGTCGCCTTCGCGCAGGCGCTCCTTCTTGCTCGGAATGCCGTGGCAGATCACATCGTTCACGGACGCGCAGATCGTGCCGGGGAAGGGCGGAGTATTCGACCAGCCGCGCCGGCTGGGGGGCACATAGCCCTTGTAGACTGGCTCGGCGCCGTGTTTTCGAATGAACTCCTCGGCAATCGCATCCAGCTCCGCTGTCGAGACACCCGGCCGAATATGCTCGCGCAACACCTCAAAGGTTGCCCGCACCAGGCGCCCGGACGCGCGCAGCAACTCGATCTGCCGCGGGCTTTTCAATGTGATCGCCATCATGCTACCTTTCATCGCTCATCTGCCATGTACTAGTATACTCTATCGTCAGGCGAAGGAGCATGGGGGGGTACGCAGGGCGGGCGCCACGCAACGTTCTGCACCATCGGGGGTGTAGGAACCGGCGAACGGTACCCGGCACACGTGCCGGCGATCCGCCCGCGACGCCGGTTGCCGGGTTGACTCGCGGCAGGGCGCCGCGCGCCGTGGCACGCCCCCCTACCATCCTCCCCCGCTGGGGGGAGGCGCGCGGTTCCCTCCCCCGGCGGGGGAACACGTGTTCACATGTCTCCTGGGAGCGCGGGCAGCTTGCCCGCGGAGACGCGACGCGGGCGTCCCGCCCGCGCTCCCAGGCGCAGGTGTTACCCCAGGTGTGAACAGGTACGCAGGGGAGGGTCGGGGAGGGGGCGGGGCGGGACGCGCCGCTCCCGGACGTCCCGCGTGTGCACGACACAGATAACATTTCACCGTTGACATTCAAACGAAAATCCTGGTAGAATGAACAATGATCGTTTCCGATCCAGCAACGCATGGATTATTCACATATTTTAAACCTCTTGACTGCTCTGCGCTCCCACAGGGTTCGTCACATCATGCCAGTTCACCGCTTCCTGCATCTGCGGCGGGCCGCCCTGGTCACCGGCCTGGCGCTGATGTGCGCCGCCTGTGTTCCCAGTCAACCCGCAGCTACCCTCCCAACCCTGCCGGCAATCCTCGACATTACACCCGCGCCGACCCTCGACGTGGACGCGACAGCCACGGCCCTCGCCTCCCTGG
>DAOTYR010000424.1:0-13298 GCA_034434655.1 Chloroflexaceae bacterium | reverse complement strand
CGGAGGACCCGCGGCCGCCTCGTCCCTCCCCGCCGGGAGGGGACGGCATAACTCCTATCGTCTTATTATACCAGGTAGCTCCGGCGCGCCTGCCGGGTCATGGCGAGAATCAGGGCCATTGCAACGCCGGCGGGCCGGCGGCCCGCGCCCCCGGCGCCCGCCCGCGGGAAGGTTTGGGAGGGGATGGGGAAACCGGGTTTCCCCATGCCCCCAGCCGGTGGGAGGGTGTGGGAGGGCGCAACCCCTGCCTGGAGGCGGGCCGGCGTTGGGGCGGGGGAACCCCGCCCCTACGCCGCCGGCCCCGGGGTCGCCCG
Source organism: Chloroflexaceae bacterium (assembly GCA_034434655.1). Lineage (GTDB taxonomy): Bacteria > Chloroflexota > Chloroflexia > Chloroflexales > Chloroflexaceae > JACAEO01. The sequence goes on along the minus strand of DAOTYR010000424.1, from coordinate 12,984 downwards.
GCCGGTGGTTGCCGGGGGGCACCCCTCCTAACGGGAACGTGGGGAAACCCGGGTTCCCCAGACCCTTGCGCAAGGGCTGCGCCCTCCCAAACCCTCCCGCGGGCGGGGATGTGGGGAAACCCGGTTTCCCCAGACCCTTGCGCAAGGGTTGCGCCCTCCCAAACCCTCCCGCGGGCGGGGGAATGGGGAAACCCGGGTTCCCCATTCCCCTGCGGGGCGGGGCGTGGGGAAACCCGGTTTCCCCACCCCCTCGCCGAGCACTTATGTTCACGTTAGGAAATATGTGCATGAATGAACTTCCCCCCACCTTTACCATTCTGGCCCTGGAGACCTCGTGCGATGAGACCGCGGCGGCGGTGGTGCGCGGGGGGCGCGAGGTGCTCGCCAACATCGTCGCCTCACAGATGGATATGCACCAGCGCTACGGCGGGGTGGTGCCGGAGGTGGCCTCGCGCCAGCACATCGTGACCCTTGTGCCGGTGGTGGAGGCCGCTCTGCAGGCCCTGCCGGGGGGCTGGAACGCCGTGCACGCCGTGGCCGCCACCTATGGCCCGGGCCTGAGCGGGGCGCTGCTCACCGGCCTCAACGCCGCCAAAGCCATAGCCTGGCAGCGCGGGATACCCTTCGTCGGTGTGAACCACCTCGAGGCGCACATCTACGCTAACTGGCTTGACACGACCCCACCGCAGTTCCCTCTCATCGCCCTGGTGGTATCGGGCGGCCACACCGTGCTCGCGCTGCTGCGCGACCACGGCGACTACACGCTGCTCGGACAGACCCGCGACGACGCGGTGGGTGAGGCCTTCGACAAGGTCGCGCGCATTCTGGGCCTGGGGTACCCCGGGGGGCCGGCCATTCAGCAGGCGGCGGCGGGGGTGACCGGCGCGCCAGCCCTGCCCCGCGCATGGTTGCGCGACAGCTACGACTTCTCCTTCAGCGGCCTGAAAACGGCGGTGCTGCACCGCGTGCAGGAGCGGCAGGCGCGCGAGGCGCGGCTGCCCCGCGCGCAGGGGGCCGCGCCGGCCCCGGCCCTTGACCCGCAGTTCGTGCGCCAGATGGCCTGGGCCTTTCAGGAGTCGGTGGTGGACGTGCTGGTGACCAAAACGGTGGACGCGGCCCGGCGTTACGGCGCCGCCGAGATCGTGCTGGCGGGGGGTGTCGCGGCCAACCTGCGCCTGCGCGAGGAACTGGCGCGCCGCGCGCCGGTTCCGGTGCGCTACCCGCCCCTGGCGCTCTGCACCGACAACGCGGCGATGGTGGCCGGAGCCGCGTTCTACCGCTTCGCCGCCGGGGTGCAGAGCGACTGGGATCTCGATGTGACCCCTGCGCTGCGTCTGGGGGCTACCTGACCAGTTGCGGCGCGTAATCCACGCGCGGATGGTAGATGGACTGCAGGCTGTTGACAAAAGCCTGCTTGATCTGGGTCAATTCGCGCATCGTGAGCGGAGCGTTGTCGAGTTCGCCCTCGCGCACACGGGACTCGATGATCGACTGCACCAGTTCTTCCAACACCTGCACCCCGGCAGGGGCGCCGTTGTGCCCGCCGTTGCCATTGGCGGCGACCAGTTTCCCATTCTGGGCCTTCGAGCGCACCGTTGCCTCCACCGAGTCGGCCAGCATCAGGATCGCCTGCTCGCGTGTTTGGGGACGCGGGCCGGGGTAGCGGAAATCGGCCTCGCTCACGCTATCCTGCTCCTGGAGGGCCTGCTGGTAGAAGTGGCGGATCAGGCCGGTTCCGTGGTGCGTGGCGATGAAGTCCACGATTTGTTCGGGAAGGCCCGCGCTGCGGGCCATTTTGACCCCTTCGCGCACGTGATCAATGATGATTCTGGCGCTGGTGACGGGATCCAGGTCATTGTGAACGTTCTCGCGGCCCATCTGGTTGTCGGTGAAGAAATAGGGGCGGATGGTTTTGCCGATGTCGTGGTAGTACGCGGCGACCCGCAGCAGCAGCGCGTCAGCGCCGACCGCCTCGGCGGCGGCTTCGGCCAGGTTGCCCACGGCGACGCTGTGGTAGTAGGTGCCCGGGGCCTCGCGGATCAGTTTACGCAGCAGCGGGCGCGAGGGATGGGCCAGTTCCATCAGTTGCAGGGGCGTCACCTGCCCGGCTGCGCGGCTCACCACATTGAAGACGCCGATCGCGAAGATCGCCGAGAGGGCTCCGTTCATGCCGGCGAAGAGGGCCACGGGCGCCAGATGGGTCATCAGGCCCCTGGCCGTTAGCGTCGGCTGGCGGATCAACCAGAAGGCCAGTTCGGCCACCAGCACCACCAGCGCGACACTCACCCCGGCCAGCAAAAAGGAGCGCAGGCGCTCGGCATCGTGGGTCATCAGCACGGCCGCCACGCAACTGCCGAACAGCGTCAGGGCCAGGCCCAGGGCGTTGTGCTCCATCACCCCGATGGTGGCGCTCATCAGCACGGCGGCGGCCAGGCTGACACGACCGTTGAAGACGACCGTCAGGATGATGGCCACGGCCGCCAGCGGGAAGAAGAACATCCTGTCGCCGACCACGGGCAACACCAGGCGGGCGATGATCAGCGCGAAGATGATCAGGGTGATGATCACCAGCAACCCGCGCGGGCGCCGGCCGATGGGGGTTTCAAAACTCAGCGCGTAGGCCATGAAGCCCACGCTCATCAGCGCGGCAAAGAGACCGCGACCGGCGATGCCCGCCCAACTCAGGGGCGTGGGCATCGCGCCGGTCTGTTGCAGTTTCTCGATCATGTCGGGGGTGATAATCTCACCCTCGCGCACGATGGCCTCGCCGGCCAGGACGCGCACCTGCTGCGGCGGCACGCTGTCGCGGGCGCGCTGGCGACGCTCGGCGGTGGCCGCCTCATCAAGGGTGCGGTTGACCCGCAGGAAGGCCTCGGTGAAGAAGCGGGCCAGATCACGCTCCTGCGGCGACAGGTCGGTGGTGGCGAGCCAGTAGGCCAGCCAGCGCTCGCGCAACTGGATCAGGGCGCGTTCGTCTACGGCATAGTCGTAGCGTTCGATCGCCCGGTCGTAGAGGGCCAGGGTTTGCCGCCGCACCTGCTCCCAGCGAGCATCGCTCAGAGCGAGGATCTGCTCAGCCTGGCTCTCCGAGATCTGCAGGGCAGCGTTGGGCAACGCCGCCAGTCTGGCCACTTGATCGGCTGGCTGGAGCGAAGGGTCCTCGCGCACACGGGTAATCGTCTCGATCAGCGCGCTGAGGTCCAGGCGTTGCTGCACCGGGATCAGCGGATCGAAGACATAGACCAGGTTATCGGGATTGTTCTCGGCCTGTGCCTGACGTTCGGCGGTGCGCACCTCGCTGACGTAGGTCACCTCTTTGGGCGCCCAGATGCTCGTCGGGCTGGGTTGGCCCACTTCGAGGCGCCCGTACTCGCCGGGGAGGCTCAGGGTCAGCGCCACCCAGATCCCGACGAACAAGAGCAGACCCTCGAGGGTCATAATCAGGCGCAACCGACGGGAGAACGCTTCGGCCGGCTGGAGGGGCCGGAAGCGTGGCAGGCTGGAAACCCAGCGTCGTCGCGTGATATTCATATTCCCGTGTCGCCGGTCGCGGGCGCGGCCCTCTCCGGCGCGTGGCGGCCCACAGGCCGCGTCCACAGGTACCTGTTATGCTCCCGCGAAAGTGTTCACACCCGGGGTAACATCCGCGCCTGGGAGCGAGACATCCGGCCCGCGTCGCGTCTCCGCGGGCAAGCTGCCCGCGCTCCCAGGAGACATGTGAACACTTACGCTCCCGCAAGTAATTCGCGCGCTACCTGGTTGAGCGTGCGCCCCTCGGCGCGGCCCTTGAAGCGCTCCATCAGCACCGGCATCAGCTTGCCGATGGCGGCGGGGCCGCTGAGGCCCAACTCTGCGATGATCGCGGCCACCTCGGGGCGCAGTTCTTCGGCGCTCAGCATGCGCGGCAGGTAGGCTTCGAGGACGGCGATCTCAGCCTCTTCCCTGGCGGCGAGATCGAGCCGGCCTCCCTTGCGGTACATCTCGGCGGCCTCCTGGCGCCGCTTGACCTCTTTAGCGATCACGGCCACCTGCTCGGCCGGATCGAGGGCCTCTTGCCCACCGGTCTCAATCGCTGCCAGGGCCGCGTCACGGGCGGCGGCATCGTGGGCGAACTGCTGCTCGATCGCCCGCGCCGCCGCCTCGTAGCGCGCCCGCGCCGCCTCCAGCCGGGCGCTCTGCAGGGCCGCGCGGGCGCTGCGGATCGCGTCGACGCGCACCTTGTCGCCCGCTTTCATCGCCGTTTTCAGATCGGCTGCCAGTTGCTCGTCGATTGTCATGGCCCTACCTCATAGAACACGAGCTACGCGGTCGCTTCCCGGCGAGGAGGGGTGGAGGGCCTGCGGCCCTCCACACACGACTCCACACCTGGGGTTTGCGCTTGACCGTCTGGCGGAGAGGTGTGGAGGGGCCAGGCCCCTCCACAAGCTCCCCCGTGGTCCCGTGTCGAGGCGAACGGTCACGCGCGTTTGAAACATGCCTGAGAATTAAAACGGGTACAGGCCGGGCCGGCGGGCTTCGCATTCCATGGCCGAGGGCTGATGGTCTTTGAATACAACTCCGCTCTCGCCCGCGCCGGCGGGCTTCGCATTCCGTAGCTGAGGGCTGATGGTCTTTGAACAATTACTCCGATATAGCCCGCGTAGGCGGGCTTCGCCTTGCCTAGCCGAGGGCTTTAGCCCGACGGCTAGACTGGCATAGCGGATGAATTTCTCAAAGACCATCAGCCCCACGGCCAGCCCGGCATAGGGGATGAATTGCTCAATAACCATGCCTCCCCGCACCCCACCGCGTCAGTCTTACCGCTACAACGTAACCTGGCGCGGAAATACGCGCTGCTTCTCGGCGATGATGATCGCCCGGATCTGGCCGACCGCCTCGTCCAGCCGGTCCTCCCGATTGATCACCACATAGTCAAAGTGCCGCACCTGTTCCATCTCCTGGCTCGCCATGGCCAGGCGTCGCTCGATCTCTTGGGGGCTCTCGGTGCGGCGCAGGGTCAACCGCCGGCGCAACTCCTCGGGACTGGCGGGAGCCAGGAAGATGAAGACCGCTTCCGGGGCCAGCCGTTTGATCGTCGCCGCTCCATCAACGTTGATCCGCAGCAGCACATCGCGCCCGCTGGCCATCGCCTGGCGCACCTCGGATTTCGGAATGCCCTTGTACTGTCCGTAGACCTTTGCCCATTCCAGGAGTTCGTCGTCCTGGATCATCCGCTCGAAGCGCTCCACCGAGACAAAGTGGTAGTCATAGCCGTCAATCTCTCCCGGACGGATGGGCCGGCTCGTCGCCGTGACCACGAAGTGGAAGGGGAAGGCCAGTTCGCGCATACGCATCAGCACCGAGTCCTTCCCCACCCCCGATGGCCCGGAGATGACGACCAGCAGCGGCACGGGCGGTTTCCCATCAAGCTGGGGATTGCGGAACAGTGGTGACATCGGTAATGCGCGTCCTCGTTTCATGTGCTCCGTGGCGCGCTCATGGTCTTTGAGAACGTCATCCGCTAACCATTGTCCTTTGGAGCGGGGTGTGGGGAAACCGGGTTTTCCCACACCCCCGCCCGCGGCCGGTGTGCGGCACAGCCACAAAGAAGGCGCTCGCCCGCGCAGGCGGACTTCGCATACCGTAGCCCGCGGCGTGAGCCGCCGGGCGGGGGCGAATAGCGGATCCTTTCTTCAAGGACCATCAGCGTCCACGCCTGGCCAGGGATGACCATGATCGCTCACGATTTGCTATGCTACCATCAGGGTACCATCGTAGTGGGAATCACGTATGTACTTCGACGCTCTGACCCTTGCCGCTATCACCGATGAACTGCGCGAGAGCGTGCTCGACGGGCGGGTGCAGCGGGTCATCCTTACCGGTCCGCTCAGCCTGGGCCTGGAGGTCTACGCCCACCGCCGGCGCGTGCAGTTGCTCGCTTCGGCCCATCCGCAACTGGCCCGCGTGCATCTGGTAGGCGGGCGGCTCACACGGGGAGTCGCGCAGGAGACGCCACTGCTCCTGCTGTTGCGCAAATATGTGCTGGGCGGGCGGATCGTGGGCATCGAGCAGCCAGTGCTCGAACGCGTGCTTGTGTTAAGTATAGTCAAACCGCTGGCCTTGCGCAACAGCAATCCGCTCGCCGGCGATGCCGAGGTTGACGCGGTCGAGCCTGAAGCCGACGCGCCTGATGCCTTTCCCGCAATCACCCATGAAACGCTGCGCTGCGAACTGGTGATCGAGCCGCAGGACCGGCGCAGTAACATTATCCTGGTGGATGATGATAACCGCATTCTCGACAGCGTCAAGCGTGTCACGCCGCGCATGAGCAGCCGGGTGGTCCTGCCGCGCCACGTCTACGAATTGCCGCCGCCGCCCGATAAGCGCGACCCGACTCGCGCCACCGCCGCCGGCATCGCCGCGCTCGCCGCCGGACCCGAGCGCGACCTGGCCCGGGCGCTGGTGGCAGCCTACCGCGGGGTCTCACCGCAGGTCGCCCGCGAGGCCATCTTCCGCGCCCTGGGGCGCGTCACGGCCACCGTGGATGAACCGCTGCCCCACTACACCCTGGCAGCGCGGCTGCGCGAGTTGTTCACCGCCCCACCCGCGCCGACCCTGGCCCTCGATGAGGAGGGGCGGCCCGTGGCCTACGCGCCCTATGCCCTCACCCATCTGCCGCGCGCCGTCGCCGTCGCCAGTATGAGCGAGGCCCTGGAGCGTTTCTACCTCGCCCATGAGCAGTTGACCGGCCACCAGCAACGCCGCGAGGCCCTGAGCGGGCAACTTCGGGCGGCGCGGGGGCGCCTTGAGCGCCAGCGCGAGCAGATCGCCGCGGAACTGAAGAAGGCCCGCGAGCTGGAAACCCTGCGCTGGGAGGGGGAGATGATCTTCGCCTTCATGCACACCCTGCGCCCCGGCCAGGAGGCGCTTGAGGTGGAGGGACGGCGTATCGTCCTCGACCCGCGCCAGAATCCGGTCGAGCAGGCCCAGGCCCGCTTCCGCGCCTACGACAAGGCCCGTAGCGCCCTCAGCGGCCTCCCCGAGCGGCTCGAAGCCGTCGAGAACCGCATCCGGGGCCTCGATGAACTCGAAGCCCTGCTGCAACTCAGCGACGGCTATGCCCAGATCGAGCAACTCGCCCGCGAGGCCGAGGAACTGGGCTACCTCCACGAAGCCGCTGCTATCGCCCCCGCGCGCCGCGCGGCCCGCCCGGCGCGCCTGCGGCCCCTGCACATCCTTTCCCGTGACGGCCTGGAGATCGCCGTGGGACGTAGCGCCCGCGAGAATGAGCATGTCACCTTTCGCCTGGCGCGGGGCGATGATCTCTGGCTCCACGCCCGCGGTCTCCCCGGCGCCCACGTGGTCGTGCGTAGTGGCGGGCGGCCCGTGCCGGAGACAACCCTGTTGGAGGCTGCCGGTCTGGCGGCCTACTTCAGCCCGGCGCGGGCCGAGCCGGCGGTGGAGGTGGATATCTGCCGCCGCGCCCTGGTGCGTAAGCTGCCCGGCGGCCCCCCCGGCCTGGTCACCTACCGCGCCGAGCGCACCCTGCGCGTGGCCCCCCGGGCGCCGGAGGCGCGCGACGCAGCCGATGGCCGTGTCGCCCCCGGTTGACATCACGCGGCGCCGTCGGTACAATCGGCCAACCGCGCCGCACCAGGCGCAACCTGGAAGGTGGCACCGTGTCGCCCCTGCGGCCAGGGGCGCGGGGCACCCGGAGGTCCCCAGCTTCACGGCCAGCCCGCCTGCCGGCCAGGGGCGCGGGGCACCCGGAGGTCACCAGGTTCATGACCAGACACCCCGGCCCGCCGGGGCGCGGGGCACCCGGAGGTCCCCAGCTTCACGGCCAGCCCGCCTGCCGGCCAGGGGCGCAGGGCACCCGGAGGTCCCCATTCTCCTCCAACCGGCCCGTTCGATGTCCTCGCGGCGTTGCCGCACAAAGACGGGATGCAATGGTGAGGGCAAGGCCCTCCCCAACCCACCCGCGCGGAGCCTGTTGTATGTTCAAACGCCCCAAACCGAAAGAGAGCGAACAGGATCGCCTCTGGCTGCGCCAGGTACAGGCGGTGATCGAGACCCAGATCGCCCGGCGTCCTTTTCTGTTCCAGATGCGCGCCGTGGCACGTCAACTCGGCTACGAGCGCGAGCACTGGCCGGTGCTGCTCCCCTTCTTGCTGGTGGTCTTCCTGGTGGTCTACCGCCGCGAACGCGCCCGCGTCCTGGAGGTCGCGCGCCGCCTGGCGGATTAGATGAGGTCGGGGAAACCCGGTTTCCCCAGACCCCTGCTTGCCGGAGCCTGGGGAAACCGGGTTTCCCCAGGCTCTGCCTCGCGGTTGCCCCAGGGGCCTACGGCGCCCGTGGTTGCGGTTGTGGGTAGGGCGGTAACGCCACCTGGAGCCGCACCGACGCCTCGGCCAGAATGACGTTGGTAATGTCGTTGCGGTCGAAGATCGTCACCACAATTGGGCCGCTCTGCGATGGCAGGGTGAAGGTAAGTTCGGCGCTGAAGGCGATCGGCGCGCCGATGAGGCGCGGCAGGGTGACGGGGAAATCGCCGGTCCCCAGTTCACGGTTGGCCCCGTCGGTGATGCGGTACTTGAGCCGGCCCTGGTAGGGTGGCACGGCAACCTGCCCGTCAATCGTCACCGGGCTGCCGACCAGCGTATCCGTAACCGGCGCGGTGATGGTGATACGCTGGTTCCCACCCTGCCCACCGGGCGCCGTGGTTGGCGTCGCCGTGGCCCGGGGCCGCACCTGGAGCCGCACCGTGGCGCTGGCGATGATCTGGCCCGCCCCGTCGCGGTCGTAGATCTCGACGATGATCGCCCCGCCCTGGGGCGGCTCGGCGAAGCTGAGCGAGGCGACGAAGGGCACGTTGGCGGTCTGGCCGGGGGCCGGACGCACCGGGAAGCTGCCCTGGCCGAGGTTCTCGCGCGCCGGGGTGCGAATAACGTAGTACAACTCGCCGAATTGCGGCGGCAGCGCGGCGCGGCCGGTGATGACCACCGGGCTGCCCACCACGGTGTCGGTAGACGGGGTTTCAATCGTGATGGCCTGCCGCGTCGGGGGCGGGGTGGGGGTGGCCGTCGGCAGCGGCCCGGCTACCACCAGTGGCAGGGTGACGCTGGCGCGCACCTGGCCGTTGCCCGGGTCAAGTTCCAGCAATTCGAGGGTGATTGGCCCGCCCCCCGGGGGCAGATTGAAGAACACCTGGGTCGTAAAACGCGCGCCGCCCTCCTGGGTGCCGGCCACACCGAACTGCCCCGCGCCGATCGGTTGTCCCCGCGCATCGCGCACGCGGTAGGTGAGCTGGCTGCCCTGGGGGAGCCGCACGGTGCGCCCGACCACGGTCATCGGGCTGCCCACCTGCTGGTTGGCCGGCGGCGACTCGATGATGATCGCCTGCTGCTGCGGAGCGACGTTCAGGTCAATGCGCGCGCTGGCGGCGATCTGCCCGCTGGTCGCGTCCTGGTCCACGATCTCGACCGTGATGCGCCCGCCCGCCGGCGGCACGGCGAAGGTCAGGCTGGCATTGAAACTGCCTGGCCCGTCTGGCGCGCCGGCGACGGGGAAGGACCCCTGGCCGATCTGGTTGCCCGCGGCGTTGAGGATGCGGTAGCCCAGCGCGCCCTGGAAGGGGTAGCGCGCCGTGCGCCCGGTGATCACCACCGGGCTGCCCACGGTCGTGCCGGGCGGCGGGGTGTCAATCAGAATGGCCTGCGGCGGGGCGATGACCAGCACCAGACTGGCGCGGGCCACCGGCGGCGCGCCGCCGGCGCCCGGCTCGAATACTTCCAGGGTGATGTCGCCGGCGCTGGGGGGCAGGTTGAAGGTCAGCGAGGCGTTGAAGATGCCCCTGCCCTCCGCCGTGGCCGACACCGGGAAGGCGCCGCTGCCGAGCAGTCCCCCCGCCGCGTCGCGGAAGGCGTAGCTCAGCGTGTTGCCGGCGGGCAGCTTCGCGGTGCGTCCGGTGATCACCACCGGGCTGCCCACCACCGTGCGCGGCGGGGGCGTGTCAATCACGATCTCTTGCTGCGCCGAGGGGGAAGGCGGCGGCGTGGGCGAAGCCACGGGCGTGGCGGTTTCGGGGCCGGGAGTGGGCGCCTGCGCCGCGCTGAGCCGCAACATCACCGAGGCAATCGCCCGGATCGAGCCGTCGGCCGCGCTGATCTCCACCACCTCGAGCCGTCCCATCCCCGCCTGCGCCAGGGTGTAGGGGACGGCGCCGCTAAAGGCCCCGGGGCCATTCTCCGGCCCCGTGGTGGTGAAATAGCCCTGGGCCAGCAGCGCCCCGTCGGGGCCGAAGAGGCGGTAGTTGAGGTTGCGTTCGAAGGGCTGCAGGGCGACCGTACCGCTCACCGCGATGGGCGAGGTGACGGTGGAGTCGCTCAACGGCGTGAGGATGGTAATCTGCTGGGTCGCTCCTCCCGCTGGCGCGGGCGTCGCCGTGGGCTGGCGGCCCGGCGCCCCGCAACCGGCCAGGATCAGGCTAACGCAGCACAGGACTACGATGCGCCATCGTAGTCCGCGCCGCGAACGAGCGGCTGGCTGGCACATGCCGGATACCTCGTGGGGCCACGGCGGCAACCGCCGTGGCCATGAACCGCGGGAACGCTACTTCAAATGCGCGCGGAACCAGGCCACCTGCTCCTGCGCCGCGTAGAGCTGGTTGGCCGAATCTTCCAGGCCGTGCCCCTCCCCGATGAAACGGACCATCCGCGCCGGCAGGCCCCGGTTCACCAGTTGCAGGTGCAGGTTCTCGTTCTGGGTGATCGGCAAGAAGTCCTCCGTGCCGTGGAAGGTGAGCACTGCCGCCTTGATCCGGCTGGCGTTGTAGGCGGGCGAGTCGCGCCGGTACTCCTCCGGGATGTTGTAGGGTGGCAGGCCCTGGAGGTAGGGAACCAGCCGGTCGTAGCCCCGGGTCCAGTCGGTAATCAGATCGATGAAGGCGCACTGGGGGTTGGCCGCGGCGTAGAGATCGGGATGGCGCACGACGCTCTGGAGGGTAAAGTATCCGCCATACGAACACCCGGTAATGCCGACCTTGCCCTGCCGCGTCCAGCCACGGGCGATCATCTGGCGCACGATTTCGGCCTGCTCGTCAATGTCAACCGCGCCGAAGTTGTTGCCGTCGGCCAGGGCGTTGAAGACCGCGGGGGTATAGCCGGCGCGCCCGGCCAGCGGGGTGATCAGCACTGGCAGGCCCAGGGCCGGCAGGAGCGCGTAGGGATTTTCGACATTGACCAGCCAGCGGTTCACCATGGCCACGCCCGGACCGCCCTCCTGCCACACGACCAGCGGCGCGTCACGCGGGGGAAACGGCGCCCCGGCGGGTTGCACCAGCACCCCCACACGCGTCTGGCCGTTGCGCAGGGTGAAGCGCACCGGGTCCTGGCGCAGATTGGCGAACAGCCGCAACTCCTCGTTGAACCAGGTCAGGCGCTTCAGACCACGCCCGTCCCAGCCGAGCCGGTAGATCTCCGGCGGCTCGGTGTAGGAACTGAACATGAAGACGATTTCGCGGCTGGTGTTGGTGGCAAAGACGTTATAGTACGAGCCGGCCCGGTCGGCCAGATTGCGCAATTCGCCACTCACACGGTTGTAGTAGTAAGGGTGGCGATCGGTGCCCCGTTGGGCGCGGAAGATGATCTCGTCGGGCGAGATGAACTCCGCCGCCGCCCGCGAGAAGGCCCCGCTGCTGAACAGATCGCTCTCCAGCCGGCCAATCTCCATGCCGGAAAGATCGTAGAAACGGTACGAGGTGCGTTCCGAGAACTGCGGCGTGTAGATGGGGTAGCGCCGGCCTTTGAGCCGGGCCGGGTGCCAGGCCTGCACCAGCAGCGTGCGCTGGTCGGGCGACCAGGCATGGGCGGACAGGATCGGCGGCAGGGTTCCGCCCGGCTGGATAATCTGCACCGCGCCGCTGGCCCAATCAACGATGTAGGTGTTGTTGTATTGCAGGATCGGGTTCTCGGAGGGGGCCAGGTTGCCGGTCACGTCGCGGTAGACCTGCTCGGAGAGCAGGGCGCCGTCGAGCTGGGGCCGTTCCTGGTCCGGGTCAAACAGCCCGAAGATCGAAACGGCCAATCGCGCCGAGTCGCGCGTCCACGTGTCACCGAAGAGCACCGACGCGGCGGGCACGGTGGTCATGTAGCGCAGGCTGCCATCGCGCCGGTCGAAGAGCGTCAGGTCGAGGGTTTCGGGCGTGGCGGCGACCTCGCCTGTCTCGCCCTCGCCCTCCTGGCGCATCCAGAGTCGGTTGAAGGCCGGGTGACTATGGACCCGCGCGGCAGCGCGTTGCAGCCTGGGAGGCAGGGGGATGGCCGAGGCATGGGCCGCGCCAGGGGCCACGCGAGCAACCGGCACGTGGATCGGACGCGCCATCTGCGCGTCCTCCTCTGCTTCGGGCGGCAAGAGCACCAGGAGAAAACGGTCCAGGTCGGGCGCAACGGAGACGATCCCGCTGTCCGGCGGCAGGGTGATCCGCTCGCCGCTGACCTTCAGCGTGTCCCGGTTGATGCGCAGCTTGACAAGGGCTTCTTCGGCAGAATCGGCGGCTTCGTTAACCGCCAGCGCTCCCAGGTGTTGCCCGTCGAGCCAGGCGAAGCGCGAGAAGCCCACCAGCGGCAGCGGCGTCAGGCTCCCGAACGCCTCCGGGTCGATCGGGCGGATCGCCCCGTCGCTCAGGTTCATAAAGCCTACCCGCTCTTCAGAGACGACGAAGATCGTCTGGTCGTCGGGGCTGGGCGGGCTGAAGGGCAGGTAGAGCGTGGTCTCCGTCTGGATCCGTTCGAGACGGTTGACCTCGTCGGTTTCCAGCAGGTTCTGCCGCTGGCCAGGCCGCGACGCGTCGATGTTGAGGACATTGTTCCGTGCTTGCTGGGCCTGGGCCGGGGCGACGAACGCCACGCAGGCGAGGATCAGCAACAGCCGCAACCACCGCCGGAGGTGCATAGAAGTGTGCTCCTTTTGAACAGGCGGGGAGACCGACGTTCCCCGCGCCCCTGC
>DAOTYR010000423.1:0-7981 GCA_034434655.1 Chloroflexaceae bacterium | reverse complement strand
TACGCCTGGCGCCTGGTGAGCGGGATCTTCTTCGGCCCGGCGGCGCCCCGAACGAAGGCCCATATCCACGACGCCCCCATCGGCATGCTCGTCGCGCCGGGGGTGCTGACGCTGCTCTCGGTGATCCTGCCCCTGGGTCTGTTGCCGGGGGTCTCGGCGTTGCTCCAGCCGGCGGTCACAGCGATCGCGGGCGAGCCTGAAAAGGTCAGCCTGCACCTGGTGCCCTCCGCGCTGAGCCTGCCGGTCGTGTTGAGCCTGGTGGCCATCGGCAGCGGCGCCGCGCTGACACGCTTCGTGAAGCAGATCAGCGCAGCGCCCTCGCCGCTCCCGGCCTGGTTCAACGGCGACCGGATCTACGACGCAGCCATCAGCGGGGTATTGAGCGGCTCGACGGCCTTCACTCGCGCCGTGCAGAATGGCCGGCTGCGGAATTACATCCGTTACTCGTTGCTGGCCCTCCTGGCGGTCATTCTCACGCCGCTGGCGCTGTTTGGCTTTGCCGGCGCGCCAATACCCGACCTTTCCAGCATTACGCTGCCCGAAATCGTGACGGCCCTGCTCATCCCGTTCGCGGTGCTGGCAACCATTCGCGCCCGCTCGCGGCTGGGGGCGATTATCGTGGCAGGCGTTGTGGGCACAATGGTCTCGTTTATATTCGTCATCTACAGCGGCCCCGACCTGGCCCTGACCCAGCTCCTGATCGAGGTCATCTCGACGGTCTTCTTTCTGCTGGTGTTCGCCGTGCTCCCGGCCTCGTTCGAGCGTCTGTCGTCATCGGCAACGCGGGTGCGCGACGGCGTGATCGCCGTGGCGATCGGCGCGACGATGGCGGCCTTCACCTGGATCGCGTCGAGCAGCACCGGATTTCCGTCAATCAGCGCCGTGTTCAAAGCCGAGGCCCTGACGGAGGGCAAGGGCGAAAATGTGGTCAATGTGATCCTGGTGGACTTTCGCGGTTTTGATACGATGGGCGAGATTACCGTACTCTTTATCGCCTTGCTCGGAATCTACGCTATGTTGCGACTACGGCCCGAGTCCGACCCCACGATCGCCGATATGCGCGGCAAGACGGAGCCGGACGCTCTCGCTCTGGCACGCCGGGGCCGCCGTGAGATGGGTCTCAACAGCCGGGACGGGCGCGAGAATGGTCAGAATGGCGCCGGCGCGCCGGCGCCGGTGGGGCAGCCGGGGGATAGCCAGGAAGAGCCGTGAGGGGTTCATGTACGAGTCAATGATTCTCCGCACGATCGCCCGGATGATGTTGCCGCTCCTGCTGCTGCTTTCGCTGTTTATGGTGGTTCGAGGTCATTATCTGCCTGGCGGGGGCTTCGTGGGCGGGTTGCTGGCCTCGGCGGCGATCATTCTGCAGATCGTGGCCTTCGGCCCCGACTACGCGCGCGAGATTATTCCAGTTAACTACCTGCGTGTGGCGGCAATCGGGATCGGTTCTGCGGCGTGCTGGGGGCTGCTGGCCCTGTTCCAGGGCGAGCCATTCATGGCCGCCCGCTGGCTGGATACGCCGATCCCGGGCATTGGCAAACTTGGCACACCGGTGATGTTCGACGTCGGTGTCTACCTGACGGTGATCGGCGTAACGACGCAACTGGCCCTGGTGCTCGCCGAAGAGCCGACCCTCTACCCGCTGCGGCGCTCGCCTCCTTCCCCGACGGAGCCGGTGGCGCCGGAGGCGTGAGGGGGCGCGGTGAAGGTGTGGAGGTGTGAAGGTGTGGAGGTGATGCTCAGGATGGCGATGATCACCATCCCCCGCCTTGCTACGCCCGGCCAGGGGATGGGTGAGGACCCGAATGAGCGATCTTCACAATCAGCCATCCATGCGGCTCGCGCCGCACATCGACGGGATGAACATGCTTCTTGGGAGAGCTACGCCCTCCCAAACCCTCCCACCGGGTGGGGGTATGGGGAAACCCGGTTTCCCTACCCCCCTCTCCGAGAGCGTATGTTCACGTTAGGAGTGACGATCCTATGACCTTCATCCTCTCCCTGGTAGTCGGAAGCCTGTTCGCGGGGGCCGCGTATCTGATGCTCCGCCGCAGTGTGGTCAAGCTGATCCTGGGGCTGGTATTGCTCAGCCACGGCACCAACCTGCTACTGTTCCTGATGGGCGACGGTGTGGTCAAAGGCATGCCGCCGTTCGTAGATGAGGCTACCGGCGTGACACCAGCGGTGGCTGCTGACCCGCTGAACCAGGCGCTGATCCTGACCGCAATCGTGATCAATTTCGGCTTCACCGCCTTCATCCTTGCCCTGGCCTACCGGGCCAACCAGGCGGTGAACAGTGATGACCTCGATGACATGGTCGAGACCGACAGGCTGTAGAACGCGCATATGGCAAACCACCTCTTTTTCCCTCTGCTTGTCCCGCTGTTGAGTGCGGTCCTGGCAACCCTGGTGAGCCAGCGGCGGGTGATCGCCCGGTCAATCGCGCTGGTGGCTGTGCTCTTCAACCTGGGCTACAGCATCTGGCTCCTGTTTGCGGTAGGCGCAACGGGGCGCATGGTGACCCAGGCGGACAATTTCGCCGCGCCGTTTGGCATCTCCGTGGTGGCCGACGGGTTGAGCGCAATTATGCTTACGCTCACCTCGATGATGATGTTGATGACCGTGCTCTATAGCTTCAGCACCGTCAGCCCCTACCGCGAGCGCTACTACTACTACCCGCTGCTGCTGCTGCTGCTGTTCGGCTGCAGCGGGGCCTTTCTCACCGGCGACCTGTTCAACCTCTACGTCTGGTTCGAGGTGTTGCTGGTAGCGTCGTTTGGTCTGATGACCCTGGGCGGCGAGCGCGGCCAGTTGGAGGGCGGCCTGAAATATGTGGTGTTGAATCTCCTCGGAAGCACCAGCTTCCTGATCGGCGCGGGGTTGCTCTATGGGGTGGCAGGCACGCTGAACATGGCCCATCTGGCCGAGCGCCTGGGTTCCCTGCAACAACCCGGCATCGTAACGGCGGTAGCCGGCTTCTTTCTCTTCGCCTACGGCAGCAAGGCGGGCCTGGTGCCATTGTTTTTCTGGCTGCCCAGTAGCTACCACACCCCGAGCATCGCGGTGAGCGCCCTGTTCGGCGGGTTGCTCTCCAAAGTGGGAATCTACGCCCTCTACCGCGTCTTTGGCACCGTGTTCCAGAGTGAACTGGGGCGGCTGGCGCCGCTGATCCTGGCGGTGGCCGGCGTGACCATGGTGGTCGGGGTGATCGGGGCGATGGCCCAGGTCACCGTGCGGCGCATCCTGGCCTTCCACATTGTCAGCCAGGTGGGCTATATGGCTATGGGGCTGGGGCTAGTCGGCGTAGCGGGCCTGACGGCGGGCATTCTCTTCATGGCCCACAACATCGTGGTCAAGACAGCCCTGTTTTTGATCGGCGGGGCGGCCGAACACCTGACCGGCACCGGCGAGCTGAAGCAGATGGGCGGCATGGCCCGGCGTGAACCCTTCCTGGCGGCGCTCTGGCTGCTGGCCAGCTTCTCGCTCGCCGGGATGCCGCCGTTGAGCGGCTTCTTCGGCAAGCTGGGCCTGATCCAGGCCGGTCTGGACCAGGGGCAGTGGCTGATTGTGGGCGTCGCTGCCCTGGTGAGCCTCTTCACGCTCTTCTCGATGCTGAAGATCTGGAACGAGGTTTTCTGGAAGAAGGCATATGTTGACCAGATGGCCATGCCGCGGGCCTCGGCCCTGCTGATTGCGCCGAGTGCGCTGCTGGTGGCCCTGAGCATCGCCATTGGCTTTGGGGCCAGCCCCGTGTTGAACTACAGCCGGTACTCGGCTGAGCAGGTGTTCAATACGCAGAGCCTGGTACAGGACGTTTGTGGGCCTGCTGGTTGCAATGCGGTTACCTCGGCGGCAAATTGAAGGGGGCGTTCTATAATGCTCGGGTTGAATCTGCTGCTGGCGCTGGCCTGGGTGACGATTAATGGCTCATACCACCTCGCCGATTGGATTGTCGGGTTTATCTTCAGCTTCCTGGTGCTGCGGCTGGCATGGCCGACCTTCTCGAACGAGCCGTTCAGCGTCCGGGCCTACTTCCGCTTCTGGTCGCGCAACCCGCTCCGGGCGCTGTGGCGCTGGCTGGGCTTCATTGGTTTCGGCTTCGTCGAGATCGTAAAAGCCAACGTGACCGTCGCTCGCACGGTGCTCTCGCCGAAGATGGACCTGCAACCGGGGATCGTGGCCATTCCGCTGGATCTCAAGAGCGACGAGGGGATCACCACCCTGGCGAACCTGATCACCCTCACGCCGGGCACGGTCAGCCTGGACGTGTCGAGCGATCGCAAGACATTGTACATTCACGCCTTCGACGCCCGTGATCCCGAGGGACTGCGCCGCGCGACGAAGGAGGCCTACGAGCGCCGCGTGATGGAGTTGCTGCCATGAGCCTGTTCCAACTGACGATGACCATATTGATGGCGCTGCTGAGCCTGTCGCTGGCCGTCACCTTCTGGCGTCTGGTGCGCGGGCCGAGCATTCCCGATCGGGCGGTGGCCTTCGACATGATTATGATCCACCTGGTCGGGCTGATCGCGATGTTCGTAGTGCAGTTCCGCCAGCCGATCCTGATCGACGCGGTGATCGTGGTCTCGGTGCTGGGCTTCCTGGGCACGGTGGCCCTGGCCCGCTACATCGAGGAGGGGAGGAACTGATGAGCCTGGTGGAACTGATCACGGCGCTGTTGATGGGCATCGGCGTGTTCTTCGTCGTCGTCTCGTCGATCGGGCTGGCGCGCCTGCCGGACCTGTACACGCGCGTCCATGCCGCGGGCAAAGCCGGCACGCTGGGGATCATCGGCGTGCTGCTGGGCGTGGGTAGCTACTACAGCGCCTCGCTGCCGATCGTCATCAAGATGATGGCGATGATTGCGTTCTTCTTTCTCACCGCCCCTGTGGCCACGCATATGATTGACCGGGCCGCCTTCCTGACCGGGGTCAGGCCGATGGAGGGCACCTCGCCCAACGACCTGCAGGACCGCTACGATTATCGGACACGGCGCTTGCGGTAGGGTGCGCCGCCACGCGGGGCGGCGCGCGGGTTCCCCGCGCGCCGACGAAGCCCTCATCCGCCCACATACACCACCCGGTAGACGTTCCCATTCACGGTCTGCTCGCCGGGATCGGCGGCGTCGCCATCGCCATTGCCGTCGCGCAGGCGCATGACCCGGTCGTTCATGGCGGCGTAGAGATCGGCGCCGCGCCACGCCAGGCTATGCACGCCGCTCAGACCGGCGGCCACCACTTCCACTCCATTGGCCAGCCCGTCGTTGTCGCGGTCAGGCAGGCGAATGACGCGCCCGGCGCCCCGCTCGGCGACGTGGAGCTGGCCATCGGGACCAACGGCCATCAATCGCGGCCCCTGCAAACCGGTGGCGAAGAGACGCACGGCGAAGCCGTCCGGCGCTTGCAGGCGGGCGCTAGCGGCATCGGGGGGCAGCAGCGGTAACGGCGCGCCGGGTGCGGGCGTAGGGCCGGGTGTGGGCGACGCTCCGGGCGTAGGGGTAGGGCCGGGCGTGGGCGACGCTCCAGGCGTAGGGGTAGAGCCGGGCGTGGGCGGCGGCGGCGCCGGTTCGGGCGCGCTGGAAGCGATGAGCGGCAAAAATTGCCGGAAGGACCCGGACTGGGCATCAGCAGCGCGGCGCCTCCGCAGAGCAAGGCAAGCGCGCCGAGAGTGGCAATCAGACGGCGGGACATAGTGGACCTCCGTGTGCCCTGGAGAAGGGGGGGAGAAACCGGGTTTCCCCACCTCCCCCGCCCGCGGGAGGGTTCGGGAGGGCTGCGCCCTCCCAGGAACAAGCGTATGTTCATCCCGTTGGGGCGCGGCGCAGCCGCATGGGCGGCTCCGGCCCGCGCCGGCGGGCTTCGCATCCGTTGGCCCGCAGCGTGAGCCGCCGGGCGTGGGGCGGATAGCACTCTTCAAAGACCATCAAGCCGCCAGGCGGGGAGAGCATGCGAGACGTTGCGTCACACCCGACCCCTGTAGGGCTATGTCAAAATCCGGTTGATCGTCCGCGCCGTGGGCGTAAACGCCCCGGCTCCTGGCGCGAAGGCCACCTGCGTGGCCTGTCGAGCCCGCGCAGGCGGGCTTTGCATAGGCTAGCCCGCGGCTTCAGTCGCCGGGCGGACGACGTTGACGTAGCCCTACGACCCCTGTGGATCATTTGCAAACAGAATCCGAAAATGCTATACTATTGACGTTGAAACGGCTTGAACAGCAGTATCATGCCTCACTTCAGGCCATCAGGATTCACGCGAACGGCACGGCTGGTCATTAGCCCGGCCGTACAGGGACACCTGCGATGAACCGTCGGTAAGCACGCCTCCTGGTGAACGCGGCGCGGTCAGGCCCGGCCTGGCTCGCGCGACGCAGGAACGCCGGACATACGGTCTGCGCCGGACGCTGTGAAAAGTGGGTAGCCCCCACTTTTCTTATTGTAAACGAGTTTGCCATGAAGAGTGACTTTTACGCCGCAATTTCGCAGATCGCCGCGGAGCGAGGCATTCCCAAAGAGTCGATCATCGAGGTGATGGAGAAGGCGCTCATCACAGCCTATAAGCGCACCCTCGGCAATAATCCGCCGCCGATGGAGGTGACCGTGCGCCTCGACCCGCTCACCGGCCAGGCGCGCGTCTTCGCCGAGAAGCAGGTGGTGGATGAGGTTTTCGACGATCGTTTCGAGATCGAACTCTCCGAGGCGCTCAAGCATAAGCCCGACGTCCAGCTCGGCGAGACGATTATGGTCGAGAGCACGCCCAATGACTTCGGGCGCATCGCCGCCCAGACGGCCAAGCAGGTGGTGCTCCAGGGCATTAAAGAGGTCGAGCGCGAGCACGTCTACGGCGAATACATGAACCGCGAGGGTGAACTGATCACCGCCACGGTGCAGCGCATGGCCAAGGGCAACGTCATCCTCGAAATGGGTAAGGCCGAGGCGATTCTGCCGCCGAAGGAGCAGGTCGAGAACGATCGCTACTACCACGGCCAGCGCCTCAAGGTCTACCTGATGGAGATCCGCAAGGAGGACCGCGGGCCGCGCCTGATCGTCTCGCGCACCCATAAGAATCTGATCCTGCGCCTCTTTGAAATGGAGGTGCCGGAGATTTACAACGGCACGGTGGAGATCAAGTCCATCGCCCGCGAGCCGGGCCTGCGCACCAAGGTGGCCGTCGCCGCGCGTCAGGAGGGGATTGACCCGGTCGGTTCCTGCGTTGGCATGCGCGGTATCCGCATCCAGAACATCGTCAATGAATTGAATGGCGAGAAGATCGATGTGGTCCAGTGGTCGCCCGACCCGAAGGAGTTCATCGCCAATGCCCTCTCGCCAGCGCAGGTGGTCGAGGTGCACCTCAATGAGGATGAGCATACTGCCCTGGTGATCGTGCCCGATAAGCAACTCTCGCTGGCGATCGGCAAAGAGGGCCAGAACGTGCGCCTGGCCGCCAAACTGACCGGCTGGCGCATCGATATCAAGAGCGCCACCGCCTTGCTGGAGGAAGAACGCGCCGCCGCCGAAGCCCGCGGTTACGCCGAGGCCGAACAATTGCAGACCGAAGTGGAACTGGCCTCGGCCCGGGTGGAGACCCGCAAGGTGCGCCCCGATGGCACGGTGGTGTATCAGCGCGCGCGCTACGGTCCCCTCGGCAATGATCTGATCGGCGAGACGGTGCAACTGCGGGCGACGTCGCAGAAGTTGTACATCTATTTCAACGATAAGTTGATCGCCTCGTACATCCTGGTTGAAGGCGACGAAACCGACGAAGAAGAGTAGGACGGGGCGCCATGGCCGCAGGCACGAACCATCCCGGGCCTCAGCCCAGACCGAAACATGTGCCGCAGCGCACCTGCGTGGCCTGTCGCCGCACCGAAGCCAAGCGCGGCCTGATCCGGGTGGTGCGCGACGCCGAAGGACGGGTGACGGTCGATCCGACCGGCAAGCAGAAGGGGCGTGGCGCCTACCTCTGCCCCGATCCGGCCTGCTGGACCA
>DAOTYR010000422.1:0-3326 GCA_034434655.1 Chloroflexaceae bacterium | reverse complement strand
GCTGAAAGCCCTCGGCTACGGGGTGCAAAGCCCACCTTCGTGGGCTACACAGGCCGCGCAGGTGGCCTTCGCAAACGCTAGCCGAGGCGTTTACGCCGACGGAAACGGATCATCTGCCGAAATACAACTGTAGTAGGTATCCGAACAGGAGTTAATCGGCCGCGACTCGGGGGGCCGTGGCCTGCAGAATCTCGCGCAGGAAGCGGCCAGTGTGCGAGGCCTCGACCATGGCCACCGCTTCGGGCGGGCCCTCCGCCACGATGGAGCCGCCCCCGTCGCCGCCCTCCGGTCCCAGGTCGATCACCCAGTCGGCGGTCTTGATCACATCGAGGTTGTGCTCGATCACGATAACCGTGTTGCCCGCGTCCACCAGGCGATGCAGCACCCGCAGCAGGTTCTGCACATCGGCGAAGTGCAGGCCAGTGGTCGGCTCGTCGAGGATGTAGATCGTCCGTCCCGTGGCCACTCGCGCCAGTTCCCTGGCCAGCTTCACCCGCTGCGCCTCGCCGCCGGAGAGCGTCGTGGCCGGCTGGCCGAGCTTGATGTAGTCCAGCCCCACATCGTGCAGCGTTTGCAGGATGCGCCGCACCCGGGGCACGTTGTCGAAGAACTCCAGGGCCGTCTGCACGTCCATATCCAGCACATCGGCGATGGAT
The DNA here is from genome assembly GCA_034434655.1 of Chloroflexaceae bacterium. GTDB lineage: Bacteria > Chloroflexota > Chloroflexia > Chloroflexales > Chloroflexaceae > JACAEO01. Next base: position 2,670 of record DAOTYR010000422.1, on the reverse strand, counting down.
TTGCCCTTGTATTTGACCTGCAGGGTCTCGCGGTTGTAGCGTTTGCCCTTGCACTCGTCGCAGCGCACCCACACGTCGGCCAGGAACTGCATATCGATCTTGATTTCGCCGTTGCCCTCACACGTCTCACAGCGACCGCCTCTGACGTTGAAGGAGAAGCGTCCCGGCGAATAGCCGCGCAGGCGGGCCTCGGGGGTGGTGGCGAACAGGTCGCGCAGCAGGTCGAACAGCTTGACATAGGTGGCGGGATTGGAGCGAGGCGTGCGCCCGATCGGCTGCTGGTCAATATCGATCACTTTGTCGAGGTGCTCGATGCCCCGCAGGGCGCGGTAGGGACCGGGCTTGAGCTGGGCCTTGTTGAGACGATTGGCCAGGGCCGGGTAGAGCGTTTCGGTGATCAGCGACGACTTGCCCGACCCCGACACCCCGGTGACGGCCACGAAGCAGCCCAGGGGGAAGCGCGCGCTGACATCGCGCAGGTTGTTGAGGGTCGCGCCTTCGATCTCCAGCCAGGCTTCCTGGTCGGAGGCCGCCGCCGCGGGCGGGGCGCCCCGCGTGCGGCGCAGCAGCGGCGCGGGGGGCCGTTCGGCGATGGCCGAGACGGCGAGGGGCCGGCGCCGCCGCGCGGGCACGCCGATCTCCAGGCGCCCGCTGAGGTACTGGCCGGTCAGCGAGGTGGGATGGGCCGCGATGGCCTCTGGTGGCCCCGCCACCACCACCTCGCCGCCCTTGACCCCCGCGCCGGGGCCGAAATCAATGATCCAGTCAGCCGCCTGCATGGTCTCCAGATCGTGTTCGACCACTACCAGGGTATTGCCCAGATCGCGCAGGCGCAGCAGCGAGTCGAGCAACTTGCGGTTGTCACGCTGGTGCAGGCCGATGCTGGGCTCATCGAGAATGTACATAACCCCGACCAGGCCCGAGCCGATCTGCGAAGCCAGGCGAATGCGCTGGGCCTCGCCGCCGGAGAGGGTCGGCGCGGGGCGGGCGAGGGTCAGGTAGTGCAGGCCAACGTTCTTGAGAAAACCCAGGCGCTCGCGGATCTCTTTCAACACATCGGCGACGATCTGCACCTGGGTCTCGGTGAGCGGCCCTGCGCTCAGGCTGAGCACCCAGTCGAGGGCCTCGGTGACGTTGCGCTCGCAGACCTCGTGAATGTTGGCCCCGGCCACGCGCACGGCGAGGCTTTCGGGGCGCAGACGCGCGCCGCGGCAGGCCGGGCAGGGCTGCTCGCTCATAAACTGCAAGTAGTACTCGCGGGCGACATCGCTGCCGGTCTGCAAGAAGCGCCGGCGGATCTCGGCGGCCAGGCCCTCCCAGGGCCGGTAGAACTCGCCGAAGCCGCCGTGCTCATTCGACCAGAGGAAGCGGATGCGCTCCTGCCCGCTGCCGTAGATGATGGCCTCGCGTTGCCGCGGCGTCAACTGGTTCCAGGGCGTATCCAGGCTGAAGCCGTAGTGGGCGGCGATGGCGACGAGGGCCTTGTAGCCCCACGAGTCGCCCTTCTTGCGCATCTCGCCCCAGTAGGTCACCGCGCCCTCGTGGATGGACAGATCGCCGTTGGGCACGAGCAGGTCCGGGTCCACTTCGAGGCGCGTGCCCAGACCGGTGCACTGGGGGCAGGCGCCCTGGGGCGAGTTAAACGAGAACATCTGCGGGGTCAACTCGGGGAAGGAGATGCCGCAGCTCAGGCAGGTATTGCTCTGGCTCATCAGCCACTCTTCGGGGGCGGCGGCGGCGCCCTCCTCGCCCGGCGCCGCGCGCGCCCGGGACTGGATGCTGATGACGACGCTGCCCTCGCCCACGCGCAGGGCCTGCTCGATACTATCGGTGAGCCGGGTCACGAAGCCGTCATAGGCGCTGCCCGCCCCGGCCGCTGCCACGCCCTGGCCCGTCGCGGGGGCCTCCTCCGCGACCGCGTCACGCTCCGGCATCACCAGGCGATCAACGACCACCTCGATGGTGTGCTTGACCTTCTTATTGAGACGGATCTCCTCGTCGAGCCCGCGGATCTCGCCGTCCACGCGCACGCGCACAAAGCCCTCGGCCCGGGCCTCGGCGAAGATGTCGCGGTACTCCCCCTTCCGCTGCGAGACCAGCGGCGCGAGCACCATGAAGCGCGTCCCGGCTGGCAGGCTCAGTACGCGCTGGACCATCTGCTCGGCGGTCTGCGAGGCGACCGGGCGGCCGCACTGGTGGCAGTGCTGCGCGCCGGCGCGGGCGAAGAGCAGGCGCAGGTAGTCGTAGATCTCCGTCACCGTGCCCACGGTCGAGCGGGGGTTCTTGCTGGCGCTCTTCTGCTCGATGGCGATGGCCGGAGAAAGCCCCTCGATCAAATCAACGCGGGGCTTCTCCATCTGGCCGAGGAACTGCCGGGCGTAGGCCGAGAGGCTCTCGACATAGCGCCGTTGCCCCTCGGCATAGAGGGTGTCGAAGGCCAGCGAACTCTTGCCCGAGCCGCTGACGCCGGTGAGCACCACCAGGCGGTCGCGGGGGATCTCGACATCGATCCCCTTGAGGTTATGCTCACGGGCGCCCTTGATAACGATCCTGTCCTTCGCCATAGACGGTTGCACCCCTGCCGCGCAGACGAAAGCGCCGCCTGGCTTCGTGGCGGCGCTGGATGTGAACGGCCATATGCGTAGTATACCACTAGTGGCCGGTGCTCGC
>DAOTYR010000421.1:0-2978 GCA_034434655.1 Chloroflexaceae bacterium | reverse complement strand
CACACCGACAGGATGAACATAGGTTCTTCCTGGGAGGGCTACGTCCTCCCAAGCCCTCCCACCGGGTGGGGGTATGGGGAAACCCGGTTTCCCCATACCCCTGCTCGAGGGCCGAGCCCTCCCGCGGGCGGGGGTGTGGGGAAACCCGGTTTCCCCACACCCCTACTCCAGCAGCCTATGTTCACGTCAGACGGTCATGCGCATGGCGCACAACGCCCGATGAACATGGCCTGGGAGCGCGGGCGTCCCGCCCGCGTCGCGGCTCCGCGGGCACGGTGACGGCCCCCTCCCGGACCCTCCCCCGCTGGGGGCGGGAACCCGGCTCCTCCCCCCAGCGGGGGGAGGTTGGGAGGGGGGCTGAACGCTGTGAACGATGTTCACCTCAGGTTACACAGTATGGCAAAGCGACAACCTTCACTCCACAATCGCGTGGCGGTCATCACCGGGAGCACACGGGGGATCGGGCGGGCCATCGCCGAAACCTACGGGCGCGCCGGAGCGCGCGTGGTGGTCTCTTCATCGCGGGCGGAGGCCGTCACGCGCGCGGTTGGCGAGTTGCGCGCCAGGGGCATCGCCTGCGAGGGCATCGCCTGCGACGTGAGCGACCGCGAGCAGGTCTGCGCCCTCTTTCGCCACGCCATTGACGCCTTTGGCCAGGTTGACATCTGGGTCAACAACGCGGCCATTTCCGGGCCGTTCGCCTACACCCTCGACGTGCCGCCAGAGGAGTGGGAGCGGGTGGTGCGGGTGAACCTCTTCGGCTGCCTGTACGGCTGCCGGGCCGTGCTGCCGCACATGCTCCAGCGGCGCTACGGGAAGATTATCAACGTCACCGGCGGCGGCTACAAGCGCGCCCAGCGCTTTCTCAGCGCCTATAGCGCCTCCAAAGCGGGGATCGTGCGCCTCACCGAGGGCCTTGCCCGCGAGTATGCCGCCCAGAAGGCCTTTCTCTCGATCAACGTCCTCGCGCCGGGCATCGTCCCCACCGATATGACCACGCAGTGGGAACCTATCGGGGCGGCCTCCGAGGCGATCAAGGCCTTTCCAAAGGTCATGCGCATTTTCGGCACCACCGCCGAAGAGACCGCCGCGATGGCCCTGCGCATGGCCTCTTCAGCCACCGACGGGGTAACCGGCAAGGTCTACGAACTCATGCCCCGTCACCGCGCCCTCTGGCGCATGGCCCAGGCTGCCGTCGGACGACGGTAGTGCGAGGTTGCCGATATAGCCCGCGCCGGCGGGCTTTGCCCGGTAGAGCCGAGGGCTAACGTGAACATGGGGGGACCGGGTTCCCCCCCGCCCCCGCCCGCAGAAGGGCCTGGCCCTCACGCAGGGGCATGGGGAAACCTGGTTTCCCTATCCCCCCACCCGGTGGGAGGGTCTGGGACGGCGAAGCCCCATCATCCTTCTCGATCCCCTGGTTACGGATCAGTTCGGTCGCAACGCTATACTCTCCAACGATCACCCATAGCAGCCATGCATCTCCCGGCGCGTAGGCGCGCTCCGGGCAGCGCCTACCATTTTAGATTGCGGATTGTAGATTACCGCTCAATTCAACACGAAGCGCTCATGGTCTTTAAGCATTACATCCGGTATAGCCCGCGCAGGCGGGCTTTGCCCCGTATAGCCGAGGGCTTCAGCCCCACGGCACGCGGGCGAATACGGGTTTATATGCTTCATCTTCATCAGCGCTCACGAGCTTGCTTTGTCTCTATGACGCTTCGGTAGCATATCCTTCGCGGGATCAGCCCATCGTAGCCCAGCATCGCAGGAGGAACCCCCGATGGACCTGTTCGTCGTCTTTGTCGCGGTTACAGGCGGCGTCATCGCCGGCGCGTTCGTCACCTGGCTGATCGTCGCCCGAACCGCCGCCAATGGCCTCTCCGAGCAACGCCTCCGTGACATGTTCGCCAGTCTCAGTCAGGAGGCCCTGCGCGCGAACAGCAGCGATTTCAACGAACGCGCCCGGCGCGAGATCGAGACCCTGACCGCGCCGCTCAAGGCGACCCTGGACGAACAACAACGCAAACTTGACGAACTGGAGCGCGAACGGCAGAAGGCCTACGGCAGCATCGAGCAACAACTCCGCCGCATGACCGAGGACCAGCGGCTGCTTCAACAAGAGACCGCCCGGCTGGTGAGCAGCCTGCGCCAGCCCCAGGTCCGCGGGCGGTGGGGGGAGATCCAGCTTCGCCGGGTGGTCGAACTGGCCGGCATGAGCGAGCACTGCGATTTTACCGAGCAGGAAGGCATCACCGGTGGCGCGGGCAAAACCCAGCGCCCGGACCTGCTGGTGCGCCTTCCGAACCAGCAGGTTATTGTGGTGGATGCCAAAGTGCCGCTGGACGCCTATCTCAAAGCCCATGAATGCCACGACGAGGGTGAAGCCAGAAGCCATCTCGAGCACCATGCTAAGCATATCAGAAACCATGTTCAGGAGATGGCAAAGCGCGATTACCAGAGCAACATTGGGAGCGCCTTCGATTTCCTGGTGCTGTTCATCCCCGGCGAACCCTTCTACCGCGCGGCCCTGGAACACGATCCCGACCTGATTGAATTTGCGGTTCAGCATAAGGTCGTGCTGGCCACCCCTACTACGCTGATCGCTCTGCTGAAGGCCGTTGCCCTCGGCTGGCGGGAAGCGCGTCTGGCCGAAAATGCGCGCAAGATCAGGGACGAAGGGGAAAAAGTCTACAATGCGTTGGTCAGCGTAGCCAGGCATGTTGAAAAGTTCGGCAAAGCGCTCAGCGATAGCGTAGAGAAATACAACACCATGCTCGGCAGTTTTGAGCGCACCCTGTTCTTGAGCGCAAAGCGCCTGCGCGAGCTGGATATCGGCAGCGCTGAGTTGCAAATCCCTGACGTGATAGAGGAGAAGACGCGCTCATTCAACCGCGCCGAATTGCTGGCAGCGCCAGCGCATAGGCAGAATGGCGCCTCGACCGAAACGACCGGCGGCCACCTGCTCGAAGACGCGC
>DAOTYR010000420.1:0-11558 GCA_034434655.1 Chloroflexaceae bacterium | reverse complement strand
CCGCCCGTGGCCAGCAACCAGTCATAGTCGGCGGATTGAATCTCGTCCAGCAAGGTATCGCGCGCCAGCCGCAGCGCCTCGCGCAGCAGGGCGTGCTCGATATACAGATCCTCGCGGGTAGAGGGCAGCACCTGGGGGCGCAGGGCGCGATTGAGCAGCCGGTCGGTCAGCGCCTGCGGGGAGATCGGAAACGGCAGCCAGCGCGCGACAGACTCAACCCCTCGCCGCGCCAGGAGTTCGGTCAACCCGTAGCCGGTGCCGACCGTGCCCAGGACGGCCGGATGAAAGCGCCCTGGCGCCGCGTACATCACCGTGCTGGCGCCGGCGCCGATGTCCACACTCAACACCCGGCGCCCGGTCCGCTCGGCGAGGAAGCGCGCGAGCAGGCCCTCCGCCTCACAGACCGTGCGAGCCGGCGCGGCGGAGATGCGCTGGAGATCGGACCAGCCGGGCAGCCGCGGCAGGATCAACCTCTCGTAGAGGCGGGCCAGTTCCTGGCGCGCGGGATCGAGCCGTTCGTGATCGAGGGTCGGGCGCAGGTTATCAACCACAAAGATCTCGGCCCGATCGGAGAGCGCGGCGATCACCTGCTCGCGGGAGGCGCCACTACCGGCGTAGATCACCGGCCGGGCGGTTATTGGCCGCCCCTGCAGGCCCTGAAGATCGACCCTCACGCGGAGCGCCGTCAGGCCAACCAGATGGGCCAGCCGGTTTACGGCATCACTCGGGCCATCTTCAAGCCCCCCCGCGATCAGCACCGCATCGGGGTGCAGGCGCAGCAGGGCTTCCACCTGGCGTTCGGCCCAGGACTGGCCGTCCGGATCCTGTGCGGCCCGGCCCGCCGCATCATCGAGGGTCACCATCTGGAGCACGGCGGTGTATGTCGCGCGGCTGGCGCGCAAGGCGCTGCGCCCCGAGAACGGGCTGGCGATGGCGGCGATCACCAGGCTCATCGGACCGGCCGCGCTGGTCACCGCGATCACGTGGTTGACGCCGTCGCCTTCGCTGCTCTGGGGCATCATGAGTTGACCGTCGCGGAGCAACTGGCGCCCGGTCATCTCAGAGATCTGCGCCACGGCCTCCAGCATGCCGTAAAGCACGTTCCGGTAGGGCGGTTCAGCGCTGGTGAGCGCTTCCGCATGCCCCACCATCCGGCTTTCGCCGTCAACATCATCAACCAGGGTTACGCGGGTGATCAGGCTACCGATCTCGGCAACCAGCACCGCCCCCAGGGCGTCTGCCATGCCAACCTCCGCCGCATCAGGTAACGGCTCTCTGCGTGCTTCACTCCGGCCGTCCGTGCGGCTACGCCGCACATCGACGGGATGAACATACAGTTCTTCCTGGGGGCTGCGCCCTCCCACACCCGCCCACCGGGTGAGAGTCTGGGGAAACCGGGTTTCCCCAGACCCCTGCTTGCGGACGTAGCCCGCCCACCGGGTGAGGGGCTGGGGAAACCAGGGTTCCCCCCTCCCAGCCTCCCCCCGCTGGGGGGAGGAGCCCGGTTCCCTCCCCCAGCGGGGGAGGGTGAGGGAGGGGGCGGTCTTCGGAGAAGGACCACGCCCTCCCCGATCTTCCCACCAGGTGAGGGGCTGGGGAACCCGGGGTTCCCCAGCCCCTGCTCCAGCGACCTATGTTCACCCCAGGGGCGCGCGCAGCCAGTTTACGATGAACTCCAGCCGCGTGTTGAGGGCCGTGAGGTAGGTCAACAGCACTCCCGCGAAGAAGAAGCCAAAGGCGATCATCAACAGCCAGCGCCCGGCGCGCGCGCTCAGGGCCAGCAGCCGCCCCTGGGCGCGTTCACGGGCGACGGTGAAGTAAAAGGCGCTCAGCGTCAACACCACCCCGATAACCAGCGCCAGCGCTCCCACGATCTGCAGCGGATCGTTGCCCAGGGGCCGCGCGGTATCGAGGAGTTGCGGCACAAGCGTGCCTGCCAGCGCCCCGCCCACCGCCAGCGCCATCGCCACGCCGAAGAGCAGGGCCAGCGGGATGTTCGCTAGCCACGAAACCGTCTGGCGCCGGGTCAGGCGGGTAAGCAGCAACAGACCGAGCAGCCAGGGCGCCAGTCGCAAGCTGAAGGGCAGGGGATCGGTTGCGCTCGCCAGGAGGGCCAGCGCCTCGGGGCGCAGCACCTGGTGATAGACGACCACAAAGGCATAGCCGAGCGACGCGCCGACGAAGAGGTACTGCACGGCGCGAAAGGCGGGATTGTCGCCCAGCAGACGGCTGAAGACCAGCAGGGTCAGCACGACGGCGATCAGACCCACGAACAACGTGGTCAGAGCGTCGCCATTCACGTCACACCTCCCGAGGCGTCGCGCCAGCGCGTGAGGGCGCTTGCCCCAGCGCCCAGCAACAGCAGCGTGACGAACACCGCCACCGCGAAGGCCAGTTGTCCGGTGGCGCGGCTCAACTCGAAGGCATCAGCCGTCGGGTCGCTGGCGAGGAGCGCCAGCGCGCCCTGTTGCCCGGCGATCGCGTAGACATTGGGCAGGCGCAAATACGGTTGGGCGAGGGGTTGGGCATCCTGGGGCAACAGAAAGGCAATCGGCACCTGGTCGCGCACCTGGCGATGGGCCTGTTCCATCCACACCTGCACGTCCTGAGGCTGGTCGGCGAGCACGACGATCAGCGCCAGATCCTCGATCCCGCTGATACGGGGCGTGCCGTCGGGGTAATTCGCCACCAGACCCTGGGAGGCATCCTGACCATCAAAATCCGATCCCAGGGCGCCGCGCAGATCCTGGGCCAGACCGCGCACCGCCAGCTCGCCGCCGGGCCGGTAGCCCAGCAACACATAGTCGCGGCCACCGAAGGAGACCCCATTTTCATTGTTGTAGCCGGCGGCCCGCAGCGGTTCGATCACGTCGAAGGAGAGCAACGTTCCCTGGAGATCGGTGCTGACCAGAATCAGTTTGGTCCGGTTGGCCATCAGCCGGCGGGTGACGGCCTCCTCCAGGGGGCGCAGTTCACCGCTCCGCTGGGCGGCCCACTCGTAGGCCATGAGCACCACATCATCGGCGTCAAGACCATCAAGCAGCGCGCCGAGGGCCGCGGCGTTCCCGGTGACCGGCGCGGCCGGACGCAACGGAGCCGTGATCTGGGGCGCCAGCAGAGCGATGAGCAGAGCCAGCGCCAGCAGGGCGTAGAGGACGCGATGAAGATCGATGCGCCGTCTGGCCCGCTCGATGGGAGCGGGCGCCGGCGCAGGGGTTGGGTAGGGCGTCGCGGCAAGCTGCTGGAGCAGCCGCATGGCCCCGAGTTGCTCGGCGGTCGGCTGGTACAGCGGGCGCGGCGGGCGCGCTACCACCGCGGCTACAGGCGCCGCTACGTCGCTCTCTTCCGCTTCAATGCCGCTCAGGCGCCGCAGCCAGTCAAGTTGCTGGCCGGCGACAGGGTCGGCGGGCAATTCGGGCTCCGGCACGCGGAGCCAGCCCGGCAACTCGGCGCCGCGCAGGAACCCGGCGCTGTCCCCTTCCTCGGGGGCGCGCTCTACCCTGCCCGACGACTCTGGGGATGGCGCGATGGGCGCCGGGGCGGATTCGGCGGGTGCGTCGCGCAGCCAGGCAGGCAGATCGGGCCCAACGCTGCCTGCCGCCGCAGGCCCCCGGTCGGCGCTCTCCGCCGCAAGGAGCCAGGGGGGCAAATCACCGCCGGCAACTGGCGGCGCTTCAGCTTCTGGCGCCCGGGCCTCGGGGGCCTCCTGCAACCAGGCGGGGACCTCGCGCTCGGGAGGCGGGGCCTCGGGGGCTTCCTGGAGCCATGCGGGAAGTTCTTCGCCGCTTGCGGGGGCTTCGGCCCCTGCGGCCTCCTGCAACCAGGCGGGGACCTCTGGGCCGGGGGCGGGTTCGGCGGGCGCGTCGCGCAGCCAGGCGGGGACCTCCTTGCCCTCGGCAGGGGCTTCGGCCCCTGCGGCCTCCTGCAGCCAGGCGGGGACCTCCTTGCCCTCGGCAGGGGCTTCGGCCCCTGCGGCCTCCTGCAACCAGGCGGGGGCCTCCTTGCCCTCGGCAGGGGCCTCGGCCTCAGCGGCCTCGCGCAGCCAGGCGGGGACCTCTGGGCCGGGGGCGGGTTCGGCGGGCGCGTCGCGCAGCCAGGCGGGGACCTCCTTGCCCTCGGCGGGGGCTTCGGCCTCGGCGGCCTCCTGCAACCAGGCGGGGACCTCCTTGCCCTCGGCGGGGGCTTCGGCCTCGGCGGCCTCGCGCAGCCAGGCGGGGACCTCCTTGCCCTCGGCGGGGGCTTCGGCCTCGGCGGCCTCGCGCAACCAGGCGGGGACCTCTGGGCCGGGGGCGGGTTCGGCGGGCGCGTCGCGCAGCCAGGCGGGGACCTCTGGGCCGGGAGCGGGTTCGGCGGGCGCGTCGCGCAGCCAGGCGGGGACCTCCTTGCCCTCGGCGGGGGCTTCGGCCTCGGCGGCCTCGCGCAGCCAGGCAGGAAGTTCGTCGCTGGGGGTGGGGGCTTCAGCCTCGGCGGCCTCGCGCAGCCAGGCAGGACGCTCCTTACCCTCAGCAGGAGGCGCACCCTGGATCTGGCCCGCGGGTGAACCCTGGGACGCCTCGGTTATTTCGCGTAGCCATGTGGGCACCTCGGCGTCTTCAGCGCGATCGCTGCGCGCCTCGGGCGCAGGCCCAACCTTCTGCTCCTCAGGCGCCATAAACTCGCGCAGCCAGTCGGGTTCTTCGAGGAGCGACTCTGAGGGGGGCGAGATCGGCGCCGCTGGCGCGCGCTGCGCCGGAACCGTACTGGCATCGGCGGAGGGCGTCTCAGCGGCAAGGTTGCCGGGTTTTTCACGCTCGGGAGGCGCGGGACTCTCGCCTTCCACCGCGCGGGCGACCTCATCAGCGTTCAAGTCGCGCAGCCAGTCAGGCAGGGCGCCTGGATCGAGGGGTTCGGAGATCGGGCCCGAGAGCGGTTCAGAGGGGGCATCGGGATCGGGGCCGATTGAGCGTAGCCAGTCGGTTGCGCCCGAGGGCAACGTAATCCGCGAACTGGTCGTAGGTTGATCCCCGGCGGGCGCTGGTTCAGCGGGCGTGCCCGGCTCGTCGCGCCCAAGACCACTGAGCCAGGAAGTCGCCCCGAGCGGCGGCGTGCGTGGAGCAGGCTCGGCGGGCGGCGGCGGGGCGGGCTGAGCGATATCCCGCAGCCACTCAGGCACCTCGGCAGCGCCGCTCCTGGTATCATCACTCACCTCACGACGGAGATCACGCAGCCACTCAGGCACCTCGGCTGCATCCTCAGCAGAAGCGGAAGGCGCTGGTTCGGCGTGACCGGTCGGGGGAGGGGGAAGCGGTAGATTGCGGAGCCAGGGGGGAAGGTGTTCCATATTAGCGATCGAGGTAAGGCGTATCGAAGCCGAGCAGCACTCGCAACCCGGCCACGAACGCGCCGATGGCGGAGCCGATCACCAGGCCCCGCGCGCCTGCAAGCGCCACATAGTCGTTGAACCACTGGAGCGTCGCTCCAACACCGGGCAGCGCCGTCACGGGCGGCAACTGCGCCACCAGCACAAGCGCCGCCACGCTGACGATGACGATCGCCTCGGCGCTGCCGCGCCCCAGGGCGCGCAGAGCGGCGCTGAGGCTAAAAAAGGCGAGCAACGCGAGCAGACTACCGGCGACAGGCTCATACAGCGCCCGAAAGACGGTGCGGATCGGCACCTCGGCCAGACTGCGGGGCAGCACGATGCCTGCGCGGCCAGGCAGTGGAAAGAAGATCCCGGCAACGATCATCACCAGCAGGCCCGCGATCAGGATCAGGCTGTAGGGCCAGTCGGCGTTCCGCGCGCGCACCCGCTGCACATGGCTGCCGGTGACGCTCAAGACGCCGAGCAACAGGCCAACGGCGGTGATCACCGCGGCCCAATCAACCAGCACCGCGGCCAGCGTCGCCAGCGGGCCGCCCGCGCCGGCGAAATCAAGCAGAACGATCAATCCGGCAACCCCGGCGATCAGTATGGCGAGCAGGCGTTTGGGATCGCGAAATAGTGACATGGCAGTCTGGGGGCCGCCCGGCCTACAATTCCGGGAGCGGGGGCAATCCCAGGTAGGGTTGGATCAGGCTGTAGAGCAAGCCTCCGATCAGCAGCGCAATCACCGCCGTGCGCAGCACGTCCTGGGTCAGCAGACGCGCCTGAGCGGGACCAGAGGGGGCCAGATAGGCTTCGCTGGCGTAGATCTCCTCGCCGATCAGCGTTGCCGGGGTGGTCAGCAGCATCAGCGGCAGGCCAGTCGTGCTGGTAGTGCCGGCGACCTGCGGAATTTCCCGTTGCGCGCCATCTTCACCCACGAGCAAGAACTCCTGCCCGAAGCCGCCCAGCATGGCGCTGGCTTCGAGCGGTTGGCGCCCGTACAGGGTCGTAACGCCGGTCGCGTAGGCCAGTTCGTCGTGGTGGGCCAGCAATTGCACCTGGGCCGGGGTAAAATCCTGGACCTGACCTGCCTCATGAAACGCCTGGCGCACCCCACCGCGCAGAGCGAGATGAGCGACCACATCACTCGAACTGACCAGGATCGGCGCGCCGTTACGCGCCGCCTGGGAGGCTGCCTGTTCGGCCAGCAACAACCCGGCGACCAGTTCGGTCGAAGCGGAGCGCACCCCGCTACCGGCGCCCAGCACGCTTGCGCCGGGCGACAGATGCACGGCCTGCCCCGTCTCGGCGGCCCGACCGAGGGCGGCGCGCAGCGCATCGAGGGCCGGCAGCGGGCGCTGTGGCTGAATGCCCCTCTGCAGGGCGCGGGCGTGGTGCAGCCAGATCAACCCGATTGTCACCAGGATGACCAGCAGCGTGAGGAGGGTAACGGTGTTCACGCCAGGTAACATAGGCTGGCTCCGGGTGAAGGAATTGGGGCAATTCTTTACAGCGGCGACGCGTTTCCTGGCAATGAGTGTAACCCAGCCGATCGGCTTTGTCAACCGACCCACCGGGTGCGGGTCTGGGGAAACCCGGTTTCCCCAGCCTCTGCGCAAGGGCTGCGCCCTTACCTTCCCGCGGGCGGGGGTCTGGGGAAACCGGGTTTCCCCAGCCTCTGCGCAAGGGCCAGGCCCTCCCAAACCCTCTTACGGGCGGGGGCTGGGGAAACCTGGTTCCCGCAGGTTCACGTCAGGGGGCGTCGAGCAGCCGGCGCAGGTCGCGCCAGGCCTCCGGGTCGCCGAGGGCGGCGACATAGGCTTCGGCGCGCGTGCCTCCCAGGAAGGGCAGGCTGAAGCGCGCCAACTGGCTGCTCACCACGTCAATCGGGCTGAGCATATCCAGGATCAGCGCCAGGGGAGCGCGCAAGCCTGCGCGCTCCACAGCGGTGACAAGTCCTTGCAGCGCCTGGCTGGTGTCGTCCATAAACAGCCGTCCATGCGGCTCAGCCGCACACGAACAGGATGAACATAGGTTCTTCCTGGGAGGGCTGCGCCCGCCCACACCCTCCCATCGGGCGAGGGTCTGGGGAAACCCGGTTTCCCCAGACCTCTGCTGGAGGGCTGCGCCCGCCCACACCCTCCCGCGGGCGGGGGGCATGGGGGAACCGGGTTCCCCCATGTTGACGTGAGATGGTCACGCGTATGGCGCACCACGCCGCGATGAAAACGGCGGCGGGGTATCGGCTATCGGCTATGTTCACCTCGGTCCCGGTGGCGCAAACCGATCAGGGCGCCGACGAACCATTGGGATGCTGATCCTCGACCTGCTGCTTGAGCGCCGACAGGAACTCGCCGGCCAGGTGAATGAACCGTTGGCGCTGGCGGGGGCCGATCAGCCCCACCACGAACTCGGGCAGGTGGAGGGAGTCGACCCGTTCGATCCGAAAGCGGCCGTCGTCCAGTGGCACGACCAAGCAGCGGTTCACGCCGGTGAGTGGGGGGAAGCTGATACGAAAGGCCGTTGCCCGTGAGAGGGGAGTAAAATCCACCACCTCCATATCGGCGTGAACAATGGCGGCCCGCAGCCGAAAGCGGTACCCCGGTCCCGGGGTGCCTTCATCGGGCAGTTCGACGCGCACCCGTTCGAACGAGGGCATCCAGCCGGGCCAGTTGCCGAAATCGTCGAGCACGGCGAAGATCCGTTCTGGTGGCGCGGTGGTGATCGCGCTAACACTGATCTCGAAGCTTACCATATCGGCCGTCCATGCGGCTGCGCCGCACAGCAACGGGGTGAAAAACGGTTGTTTCCTGGAGGGCGTGGCCCTCCCCGATCCTCCCACGGGCGGGGGTATGGGGAAACCCGGTTTCCCCACACCCCTGCTCCGAGAGCGTATGTTCACGTTAGCCGTCCATGCGGCTGCGCCGCACAGCAACGGGGTAGAAAACGGGTTGTTTCCTGGAGGGCGTGGCCCTCCCAGACCCTCCCACGGGGGGCGCCGGGCCGGGGCGCCGGGTGCGCGGGGCGGCGCCCGCCCCGGTCCCTCCCGCGGGTTTGGGGGCCGGGGAACCCGGGGTTTCCCGGCCCCCGGCTCCGACAGACTATGCGATGACCCGGACGACCCCCTACGGGCCATGCCTGCGCCAACCGGCCCAACGCCGGCGCAGGGTCTCCAGGGGCAAACGGGCGGGCAGATACGCGCCCGTGACTGTTACGACCACCGATCGCACGCCGCGCGGCACGCGCCCGTAGGTTCGCGCAATCTGGCTGTCCAGGGCGGGTTGGTAGCGCAGGACGGCGACGATCTCGTCGAAGGGTAGATCGAGGCCGTGGTAGCCGAGCCAGAGCGTGTCCATGCATACGGGCCGGGGGCTACTCCGCAAACCTGCGGTATGGTTCAGGGTCGGGCGCGGCGGGTTTGCCCGTCGCTCCTCGACGGAGCGGGTACGCTGATTATACCACTCGCATGCTCAGATTGGCTCGCGTTCTTCCAGGTGGGTTCGCAACGTCTCCAGGAACTCCAGGGCCTGGCGCTGATCGCATGCGCGCGCGTCGTAGCTCAGGGTCAGCGTTGCCAGCGAGCGCAAGCCCAGGCCGCCGCCCACGACCACGACGCGGCGTTCCGGCGCGCCGAGGATCAGCGCCGCGACGGTGCCGGGCAGGGGCGGCGGCGCGCTCCACCAGCCTGTGCCCCTCGCCAGGCTCACCAGGGCGAAGGTCGCCGCGCCCGTGTCGGGCGGCCCGGCCAGGGCGCGCGCCAGGCCGCGCAGGCTCAGATCGCCCGCGTCGGGGATCACCTGCCAGCGCAGGCCCTCTGGCGCGATGTCGGCCATGGCCAGGCGCACTCGTCGCCGCAAGGCGAGGGCGTCGCCCAGCCAGCTTGCGTTCAGGCGCGGGTGCGCGGGCAGGAGGTTCACCACCGCGGCCGCCACGTAGATCCCCAGGTGCAGGGGCAGACCCTGGCGCGCGAATTCCTCGCCCAGCGCGGCGATCCGCGCCAGGGCCGGCCCGGCGTCGAACTCCAGCGTCACCGTCGCCACCGGGATAGCGGCGCCGGTGAATGGCTCAGGGCGCGCGGTGGTCTCGCGGGGGGCCGTGGCCTCAACAACGCCGGCGCCGGTGGAGTGGGAGCGTGTTGCGGAAGGCGTAGAGGCGGCGTCGGGAGCCAGGGCGGGCGCCGGAACCCTCCGCTCAGGGGAGATGATGCGCGCGCGGACGTCACGCGCCACCACCAGCCTGCCGGGTCCGCTTCCCGCCAGGGCGGCCAGATCGATCCCGTGGGCGCGGGCCAGGGCGCGGGCCAGGGGGGTCGCCCGGAGACGGGGCGTCGGGCCTGGAGGGGCGCCGGTCGGTTCGTGTGGCATAGCGATCCGTGTCTATGGCTTTGCGTTCGGAAAGTCTGGCTGTTATATGACACACTGATGTGAACTGAGAAATGGCCGAATGATCCGGTCGCGATGGACCAACCTGTCGGGTTGAAGAACCCTGACATGCCCACCTAATTCAATGACTATCGTTCCAGCACAGGGACAACCACGAGAGGTGCGGATAAGTCTGCTTCCACGCGAAGCCGCATCTGCTTCAAGAATGGCATGAATAGCACTCGTGTGAGAGTCAGGATTATGAACACAACGGCTTGTTGCTTGAGTACAGAGCAACTTTGTTTCTAAACGGCCTTGTATAGCACTAAAGACATCTGTATTAGGGTGGTCGTATCGAATGCCGTCTGTACCAACGGAGATAACTACGATTGAGGGTTCAACTGCGGTCAGGATATCGGCAGGGTTGGCATTCTTCCAGGCGCCATGGTGAGGAAACTTAAGCACGTCACTTCGCAGATCTGAATGGTGCTTTCTTAACTCGTCCCATCCACCAGGTTCAATATCTGCCGTAAGCAGAGCTGAAGAGCCAGGGCCTTCTATTCGCAAGATAGCTGATGTATTGTTCAAACCAAGATGAATAAGAACTCCCATGTGACCGTGAAAGGGCTGTAAAATTCTAATCGCGTTCTTGATCTCCCCATCAATCTCTAGACGATCTCCATTATTGGGTCGCAATAATGGAATGCAGGAGGGAATGTTCTGCTCTGCCCAGGCAACCAATTCTTGATAGGCTGTGCGCCGCGCCCGTTCACGTCGTTTGGGGTCACTATATATCTCACTATGCCCATCAGCATCAGGCGCTAACAGGTGGCGGCTTGATGGCCAGTTAAAAATAAGGCGTTCACACTCGATGCCTAATTGTGACCTACAGTTCTCGACGAACCCCACAGATTCCCTATAGTGATCAAGGTGAAGATGGGTAATGATCAGCCCACGAATAAAGCGAATAGGTTCACCGCGCAGATATTCGATGACCGTATCTGCTTCGGGACAATCGATGATGACAGCCTCTCCGGTGTCCGGTACTGTCACCACGATACTATCACCTTGCCCTACATCCAGGAATGCCACTTTGACGTTGTGCTGAAACGTCATCCGTCTCGTTCTCCGCCGGAAGCGAAAATACGGGCTAATTCTTGCACAAGTTCATCTTCATTCTGGTAGGTGTGTTGCTGTGGAGCAAACGAGTTCCACACGACACCTTCAAGTGAACGTTTGCGCTTATGAACAAAGGGTATTTTTGCCCGGAACGGCGTCTCCGGGCGCAGCATCCATCCAGGCATGAGAGGATCGATCGGCACGGTCTGCGCATCGTCGAAGCCGCTGATCCAGAGGGACACGACGCCCTTTTCAGCCTGCACCTCTTCGACGATACCGCTAATGACATAATCGGCAACACTGCGATCAGGCTGCGGATCAAGCGTGATATGAGGATGCTCATCCCACTCCGATATCGCGCGCAGTCGTGCGTAGGTGGCGTCGTCCAGGTCATAGGCTCTGCGAAGAATCGTATCGATGGATTGAACCGAATCTTCTGGTAAACGCTGATGAGCATATGCAGCCCGCTCAATCGCTCGAACAGCGTCGGTCAATGCAAGACAATCATCTGGACTGAGATCTCGCGGAATGGGTATCGTTTCAATGATGCGTCGTTCAATCCATGGATAGTTGAGATATTCAGCAATCCAGGCGTTGCTGACGTGCCAGTTCATGATGGCAGTCAGCGCTTCCTTCGAGAGATAGGGGTTTGTTTTTTCATCAGGCCACACAACCCAGAAGCTATGCGAGACGTGATAACCTTGCCGTTCAACAACAGCTTTCGCGCGTCTGCC
>DAOTYR010000419.1:0-7467 GCA_034434655.1 Chloroflexaceae bacterium | reverse complement strand
CGGGCGCTGCGCCTCATACGCCAGGGCCGCATGCGCCGCATCCCCAATGGCGACTGGCTGGAGCATCGCGGAACATTGTAGTTCCGGTTTTCTGCGTTCTGAGGTGACCATCGTGCGCAGGGTTCTGCCCCCCTCCGCTGGGGGGAGGAGCCGGGTTCCCGCCCCCAGCGAGGGAGGGTCAGGGCAGGGGCGGCCACCGTGCCCGCGGAGCCGTGGCGCGGGCGGGACGCCCGCGCTCCCAGGTCATGGTCATTGGGCGTGGTGCGCCATGCGCATGACCGTCTCACGTGACCATGGGGGAACCCGGGTTTCCCCATGCCCCCGAGAAGGTGAGGGCGCAGCCCTTGCGCAAGGGGATGGGAAAACCGGGTTTCCCCATCCCCCCGCCCGCAGAAGGGTTTGGGAGGGCGCAGCCCTCACGCAGGGGGATGGGGAGACCGGGTTCCCCCACGACTCCGCCCGCGGGAGGGTTTAGGAGGACACAGCCCTCCCAATGACACCGCCCCCTCCCTCACCTCTTGTCCCGGCGACGTATGGTATGATACAGCCGCACGGTAATGGTCGTGGAAAGCAGAGGGGTATGGGCAGGCGATCGACAGTGACGGTTGGCCTGGTGCAGATGCGCTGCACCGACGATCCCGATGAGAACATGGCGCGGGCGATCGCCGGGGTGCGCGAGGCTGCCGCCCGTGGCGCCCAGGTGGTCTGCCTGCCGGAGTTGTTTCGCTCGCTGTACTTCTGCCAGAGCGAAGCGTACGCGCCCTTCGCCCTGGCCGAACCGGTTCCCGGCCCCAGTACCGCGACCTTCGGCGCCCTGGCGCGCGAACTAGGCGTGGCGATCATCGCCAGCCTCTTCGAGAAGCGCGCCGAGGGCCTCTACCACAATACCGCCGCGGTGCTCGACGCCGATGGGAGCTACCTCGGCAAGTACCGCAAGATGCACATTCCCGACGATCCGCTCTACTACGAGAAGTTCTACTTCACCCCCGGCGACCTGGGCTTCAAGGTCTTCCCGACCCGTTTCGCCCGCCTGGGGGTGCTGATCTGCTGGGACCAGTGGTACCCCGAGGGCGCCCGGCTGACCGCCCTGCGCGGGGCCGATATTCTCTTCTATCCCACGGCGATCGGCTGGCACCCCGCCGAAAAAGCCGGGCACGGCGCCGTCCAGCACGAGAGTTGGGAGTTGATCCAACGCTCCCACGCCGTCGCCAATGGGTGCTTCGTGGTCAGCGTCAATCGCGTGGGCCACGAGGGCGATCCCGCCGGCGGGATCGAGTTCTGGGGGCAGAGCTTCGTCAGCGACCCGCGCGGCACAGTGCTCGTCCGCGCCCCCGCGGACGAGCCGGCGGTGCTCGTGCAGTCGCTCGATCTGGGCATGCTCGACGTGCAGCGGACCCACTGGCCCTTCCTGCGGGACCGCCGTATTGACGCCTATGGGGATCTCACCCGGCGTTACATTGACGAATGAAGACACCACGGCAGCTTGGCTATCGCATGCCCCCCGAGTGGGCCCCCCATCAGGCGACCTGGCTCTCCTGGCCGCACAAGGAGGCGAGCTGGCCGGGCCGGCTCCGCGACGTGCTGCCGGTCTACGCGCGGGCGGTGGCCGCCCTGAGCCGCTCCGAGCCGGTGCATATCAACGTGAACGACGCCGCGATGGAGGCGGCGGCGCGCGCGCTGCTGGCCGAGGCCGGCGCCACAGGCGAACTCCACTTTCACCGCTTCCCGACCAACGACGCCTGGTGCCGCGATCATGGGGCGATCTTTCTGGTGCGCGAGGAGGATCCGCAACTCGCCGCGGTGGACTGGGATTTTAACGCCTGGGGCAATAAGTATCCGCCCTACGATCTCGACGACGAGATTCCGCGGCAGATGGCCGCCTACCTCGATGCGATCTGCTTCCCCGGCGGCATGGTCCTCGAAGGCGGAGCGATTGATGTGGACGGAACCGGTCTCCTCTTGACCACCGAGCAATGTCTGCTCAACCCCAACCGCAACCCGCACCTCAGCCGCGACGAGATCGAAACGCGCCTGCGCGAGAACCTGGGTGTGGAGAAGATCCTCTGGCTGGGCGAGGGCATCGCCGGCGACGACACCGACGGGCACATTGACGACATCGCCCGCTTCGTCGCCCCCGGCACGGTGCTGGCCGCCGTCGAGGAAGATCCGCTGGACGAGAACTACCATCCGCTCCAGGAGAACCTGCGCCGCCTGCGGACCATGACCGATCTCCACGGGCGCCCGCTGACGGTGCTGACCATCCCCATGCCGCCGCCGCTGGTGTATGAGGGCCAGCGGCTGCCGGCCTCGCACGCCAACTTCTACATTGCCAACCGGGTGGTGCTGCTGCCCACCTTCGGCGGGGCCAGCGACGCCCGCGCCGCCGAGACGCTCCAGCGCTGCTTCCCCGACCGCGAGATTGTGGGCCTCGATTGCACCGCCGTGGTCTGGGGCCTGGGCGCCTGGCACTGTCTGACCCAGCAGGTGCCGGCGGTGGAGTAGGATGTCGCTGTTCCGTACCGGGCTTGCGGCGGGCAAGCTCCCCGCCAGCAGGCGGCCCAGGCATGGTAGACTGGTTCATCAACCTGAACCCGACGCTGCAAGCCTTGCTCGGCGGATGCTTCACCTGGGGCGTCACGGCGCTCGGGGCGGCGATGGTCTTTCTGCGGCGCGATCCGCCGGCGGCGTTTCTCGATGCCATGCTCGGCTTCGCCGCCGGGGTGATGCTGGCGGCCAGTTTCTGGTCGCTGTTGCAGCCGGCGATCGAACTGGCCGAGGCGCAGGGGGTGCCGCCCTGGCTGCCCGCCACTGTTGGCATCCTGAGCGGAACGGCCTTTCTGCGTGCTGCCGACCGGCTTCTGCCGCACCTGCACCCCGGCCTGCCCCTCAGCGCCGCTGAGGGGCCGCCCACCGTCTGGCGGCAGTCAACCCTGCTGGTGCTGGCGATCACCCTGCACAACATCCCCGAGGGGTTGGCCGTGGGGGTGGCCTTCGGCGCCGCCGCCGCCACGGAAAGCCCGGGCCTCCTCAGCGCGGCCCTGGCGCTCACCATCGGCATCGGGTTGCAGAACTTTCCCGAGGGGGTGGCGGTGGCCCTGCCCCTGCGCCGGGCCGGGGTTTCGACGACGCGCAGCTTCAAAGCGGGGCAACTCTCGGCCGCGGTCGAGCCGGTGGCCGCCGTGCTGGGCGCCTGGGCGGTGCAGGTCGTGGCGCCGCTGCTGCCCTACGCCCTGGCCTTCGCCGCCGGGGCCATGATCTACGTCGTCGTCGAAGAACTCATCCCCGAGTCTCAGCGCGGCGGGCGCACCGATATGGTGACCGTCGCTACCATCGTCGGCTTCGCGGTCATGATGGTGCTCGATGTGGCCCTGGGATGAGCGGCGGCGGAGGCGTGGGCCGCGCCTGCTGCCCACCGGCGGCGGGGGTGTGGGGAAACCCGCTTTCCCCACCTTCCTCCGAACCGTCTTTCCATCGTTTGATACCATTTCCTGTTGAACATTCCGCATTCGTCGAAGTGCTGGATCGCACGGTGACGCCCTGCAAGGCAATCCACAATCCAACATCGGCAATCCAAAATGGTATGAGGGGGAGGTAGCCGCAGTGAAAAAGTTGATCAACGCTCCCGAGAACGTCGTGCGGGAGGCGCTGGCGGGCATAGCCGCGGCGCATCCGGACCTGCTGCGGGTGCATGTTGACCCCGACTACATCGCCCGCGCCGATGCGCCGGTGCGGGGCAAGGTGGCGCTCGTCTCCGGTGGCGGCTCGGGCCACGAGCCGCTGCATGGCGGCTTCGTCGGCAAGGGGATGCTCGACGCGGCCTGCCCTGGCGCGATCTTCACCTCGCCGGTGCCCGACCAGATGCTCGCCGCGGCCCGCGCCGTCCATGGCGATGCCGGCATCCTCTTTGTTGTGAAGAACTATACCGGCGACGTGATGAACTTTGAACTGGCCGCCGAACTGGCCGCCGCCGAGGGCATGCCGGTTGCGTCCGTGGTAACCAACGACGACGTGGCGGTGCGCGATAGTCTCTACACTGCCGGCCGGCGCGGGGTGGGGGTGACGGTGCTGGTGGAGAAGATCGCCGGCGCGGCCGCCGAAGCCGGCGCCGATCTGGCAACCTGCCAGCGCATCGCCGAGAAGGTCAATCTCCAGGGGCGCTCGATGGGCGTGGCCCTGACCAGTTGCACCGTGCCCCACCTGGGCCGGCCCACCTTCGATCTGCCCGATGACCAGATGGAGATCGGCATCGGCATCCACGGCGAACCGGGTCGCACCCGCCGGCAGCTCGCCTCCGCCGCCGCGATCGCCGAACTGCTGGCGCGGCCCATTCTGGAGGATCTGCCCTTCCGGCGCGGCGATCAGGTCCTGGCCTTTGTCAACGGCATGGGTGGCACGCCACTGATCGAACTGTACGTGATGTACCATGAGCTGAGCAAGCTCCTCGCCGGTGAGGGCCTTACCATACGCCGCAGCCTGGTGGGCAACTACATCACCTCGCTGGAGATGGCCGGCTGCTCGTTTACCCTGCTCAAGCTCGATGATGAGTTGACCAGGCTGTGGGACGCGCCGGTGCTGACCCCCGCGCTCCGCTGGGGCCTCTAGGGAGCGGCGGGAGGGAGCGTGGGAGGGGGCGCAGCCCCCTTCCTCGCAAACAACGTACCCGGCGATTGCGGTGAGTGCGGCGAGACGGGGCGTGGGCGGGCGCAGCCTCCTTCCTCGCAAACAACGTACCCGGCGATTGCGGTGGATGCGGCGGGAGGGGGCGCAGCCCCCTTCCTCGCAAACAACGTACCCGGCGATTGTGGTGGATGCGGCGAGACGGGGCGTGGGCGGGCGCAGCCTCCTTCCTCGCAAACAACGTACCCGGCGATTGTGGTGGATGCGGCGGGAGGGGGCGTGGAAGGGCGCAGCCCTCCCCGCGAAAAAAACACCTCCCCTTTTCTTCATACCGTGAGTGCGCGCGACGCGCAGGATGGCTGATGGTTCCGATAGCTGATGGTTCCACAGAGGAGTGGCTTCCATGCAGATCGAGTCCGATTGTGTGCTCAAGTTTCTCGAAGTAGTTGCCGCCCGCATCAAGGAGCAGCGTGACTATCTCACCGAGCTGGACGCGGCGATTGGCGATGCCGACCACGGCGTGAACCTCGACCGGGGCTTCAGCGCGGTGATCAGCAAGCTCCCCGCCCTGACCGGCCGCGACATCGGTTCGATCCTCCGTACCGCGGGCACGACCCTGGTCTCGACGGTGGGCGGCGCGAGCGGGCCGCTGTATGGCACGGCGTTCATCCGCGCCGGCGCGGTTGCCGCCGACCGTTTTCAACTCAGCCCCTGCGAACTCGCGCACGCGCTGGAAGCAGCGCTGCAGGGCGTCGAGACGCGCGGCAAGGCCACGCGGGGCGAGAAGACAATGATTGACGCCATCGCCCCCTTTGTGGAGACGCTGAAGGCCGGCGTCGAGGCGGACGAGGATCCCCTGGTCGTGCTGCGCAGGGCCGTGGCGGCCTGCGAGGAGGGCATGCGCGCCACCATTCCCATGCTCGCCACCAGGGGCCGCGCCTCCTATCTGGGCGAACGCTCCATCGGCCACCAGGACCCTGGAGCCACCTCGGCCTACCTGATGGCGCGCGCCTTGCTCGATGTGGTTGAGCGCCGCGATACGGGACGCATATAAACTTGACATAATGATGGCGAGGGCCTATGTCCAGATATATCGCCGCGATTGACCAGGGCACTACCAGCACCCGCTGCATGATCTTCGACCGCGGTGGGCGGGTGATCGCCTCTGACCAGCGCGAGCACCGGCAGATCTACCCGCTGCCGGGGTGGGTCGAGCACGACCCCGAGGAGATCTGGCACCTTACCCGCGTGGTGGTGCGTGCCGCGCTGGAGAACGGCGGGTTGAGCGCCCGCGATCTCGTCGCGGTTGGCGTGACCAACCAGCGCGAAACCACCGTGGTCTGGAACCGCCATACTGGCCAGGCGGTCCATCATGCGCTGGTGTGGCAGGACACCCGCACCGCGCCCCTGGTCGAGGAACTGGCCCGCGTCGGCGGCCAGGACCGCTTCCGCGCCAGAACCGGGTTGCCCCTGGCGACCTACTTTTCCGGCCCCAAGATCGCCTGGATCCTCGACCATATCCCCGGCGCCCGCGCCGCCGCCGAGGCGGGCGACCTGATCTTCGGCACGATAGACACTTTCCTGACCTGGTGGCTCACCGGCGGCCCCCGTGGCGGCGTCCACGTCACCGATGTGACCAACGCCTCCCGCACCATGCTGATGGACCTGGCCACCCTGGACTGGGACGAGGAGATCCTGCGCGTCCTGGGCATCCCCCGGGCCATGCTGCCCCGGATCATGCCCAGCAGCACGGTCTACGCTGAGGCGACCGACCTCCTGGAGGGCGTGCCCGTGGCCGGTCTGCTCGGCGATCAGCAGGCAGCCCTGGTCGGCCAGACCTGCTTCGCTCCCGGCGAGGCCAAGAACACCTACGGCACCGGCTCGTTCCTGCTGCTCAACACCGGCACGAAAGCGGTCGCCTCGCGGCACGGCCTGCTCACCACGGTCGGCTATCAATTCGGCGACGCGCCGGCGGTGTACGCCCTGGAAGGCTCGATTGCCATCACCGGCGCCCTGGTGCAATGGCTCCGCGACAATCTGGGCCTGATCACCTCCGCCGCCGAGGTGGAGGCTCTGGCGAGCCTGGTGGAGGACGCTGGCGGCATCTACTTCGTGCCGGCCTTCTCGGGCCTGTTCGCGCCCTACTGGCGCTCCGACGCCCGCGGGGTGATCGTCGGCCTGACCCGCTACGTGACCAGGAGCCACCTGGCCCGCGCCGCGCTCGAGGCCGCCGCCTACCAGGTGCGCGACGTGGTGGAGGCGATGGAACTGGACGCGGGGGTGCGCCTGTCGGCGTTGAAGGTGGATGGCGGCATGGCGGCGAACAACCTGCTCATGCAGTTCCAGTCCGACATCCTGAACGTGCCGGTCGTGCGCCCGCAGGTCATCGAAACCACCGTCCTGGGCGCAGCCTACGCCGCCGGGCTGGCAGTGGGGTTCTGGCGGCATCTCGACGAACTGCGCGCCAACTGGAGTGTGGACCGCACCTGGCATCCGCAGATGGACGCGGCCCGGCGCGAGCGCCTGTGCCAGGGCTGGAAGAAGGCCGTGTTGCGCACCTTTGAGCCGTGATCCCACGTTAAAGGCAATACTTTTCACCTAAGGTGAAAATAGGCTCTCGAAGAGGGGCATGGGGAAACCGGGTTTCCCCATGCCCCCACCCGCGGGAGGGTTTGGGAGGGCTTCGCCCTCCCAGGAACAACCGTATGTTCATTGCGGCGTGGTGCGGCAGAGCCGCATGGACGGCTACCGTGAACATAGGCTGCTCACCTACGCGCATGCGGCACTGACCCCCCCTCCTAACCTCCTCCCGCTGGGGGAGGAGCCGGACCCCCTCCCCCCAGCGGGGGG
>DAOTYR010000418.1:0-8432 GCA_034434655.1 Chloroflexaceae bacterium | reverse complement strand
GGTGATCATCACCGCGCACAGCGCCTTTCCTTACCAGCGGATCGTCGAACTGGCCCCGGTGGTGGTGGATACGCGCAATGCCACCCGGCTCCTGCCGGCGGAGCTGCGGGCCCGCGTGGTGCGGTTGTGATCCCATGGAATATGGAGAAACCCGGTTTCCCCGCGCCCCTGCGTGCGGGCCGTGCCCTCCCCCACCCTCCCACCGGGTGAGGGTATGGGGAAACCGGGTTGCCCCCCTCCCAGCCTCCCCCCGCTGGGGGGAGGAGCCCGATTCCCTCCCCCAGCGGGGGAGGGCCAGGGAGGGGGTGGTCTTCGCAGAAGGGCGCAGCTTTTCCAGACCCTCCCACCGGGTGAGAGGGTGGGGCAACCCGGTTGCCCCACGCCTCTGCGTGTGGGATTTGCTCTCCCAGATCCTTCCATGTTCGTCTCGGCGCCCGTGCCAGGTTTTTGCTATGATGAGGGCGTAGCCTGATGCGTAGGGGCTGCCGAACGACCGTTTACCGACGAGGAGCCGTCATGCGCGTCTTACGCCTTGCAGTGGTGGGATTGTTCGCTCTGCTCATCGCCTGCGCCGGCCTGGGTCCGACCACGGGCGGCGATGGCCCGCCATCGAACGCTCTGCGCATTTCCATCGCCTACAGCCCCGAGAAAGAAAAATGGCTCAACGAGCAGATCCCGCGCTTCAATCAGCAACGGGTCGTAATCGAAGGCCGCCCGGTCTTCGTCGAAGGCATCAACAAGTCCTCTGGCGTTGCCCGCACCGAGATCAAGAACGGCGCGCTGAATGTCACGATCTGGAGTCCCTCGGCCTCCACCTGGCTCGAGGTGCTCAAACAGGAGAGCGGCAATCCCAACGTCGCCGTTTCCAGCAATCCCCTGGTGCTCACGCCAGTGGTGATCGGCATGTGGCGGCCCATGGCCGAAGCGATGGGCTGGCCCAACCAGCCGATCGGCTGGTCGGATATGCTCGCGCTCATCGAAGATCCGCAGGGCTGGGGCAAGTTCGGGCATCCCGAATGGGGCCGGTTTTCCTGGGGGCACACTGATCCCGAGGTCAGCACGACGGCCCTGAGCACCCTGATCGCCGAGTTCTACGCCGCCAGCGGCAAGCAGCGCAACCTCACCGTCGCCGACGTGCAGCGTCCCGAGGCCCAGCAATTCATTCGCGACCTGGGCCGGGGGATCAAGCACTACGGCTACAACACGCTGATCTTCTCCTCGAATATGAAGAAGTTCGGGATGGCGTACATCTCGGCCTTTCCGATGGAGGAGATTACCCTGATTGACTTTAACAAGTTCGACCCGCCGGCCACGCCGCTGGTGGCGATCTACCCGCGCGAGGGCACCTTCTGGCACGATAATCCGTTCATCGTTCTCAGCAGCGCCAGCGAGGCCGAACGCCAGGCGGCCAGGGCCTTCTACGACTTCTTGCTTACGCCCGAGTCCCAGCAGGCGGCGATGAGTTACGGTTTCCGCCCCGCCAATCTCGACGTGCCCCTGGCCGACCCCATCGGTCCGGCCTATGGCGTGGATCCCCAGGGCGTGCAGACCGTCCTCGAACTGCCCAACGCCGAGGTCATCGTGGCCGTCAAGAACGCCTGGGCGCTCAACCGCAAACGGGCCGATATCATGCTGGTAGTTGACACCTCGGGGTCCATGGAAGGCGACAAGCTGAGCATGGTCAAGGCCGGCCTGGAAACCTTTTTGATGCGTATTTTGCCTGAAGATCGGCTCGGGTTGATTACCTTCGACTCGAGCGCCCGCGTGGTGGTGCCGATGGCCGAGTTGAGCGAGAGTCGCATCCCTCTGCAACGGGCCATCGGCGAGATGCGCGCCCAGGGCAAAACGGCAGTGTTCGACGCCCTCGAACTGGCCCGCGCGGAGCTGGAGGCGCTGCCGCCATCGGAAGACGAGCGCATCCGGGCGATCGTGTTGCTTTCCGATGGCGCGGATAATGCCAGTTCGATCCCTCTGGAGACGTTGCGCCAGCGCTTCGACGAGACGGGCATCAGCATCTTCCCGGTGGCCTATGGCGCCGATGCCGATGTGCGTATTCTCGAACAGATCGCCGAGTTCTCGCGAACCATCGTCGTCAAAGGCGACACCGGCGATATCGCCCAGATCTTCGAGAACCTCAGCCGCTACTTTTGATGGCTCTCCCTCTCCTCTGGCCGGGGGCCCGCGCACCCGGCGCCCGTGACCGGCGCCCGCCCGCGGGGGGCGCGAGGCGGCTGCGCCTCCCCGCGCCCTGCCAACGGGAAAGGATGAATCTTTTGTTAAGATGATCAGGACCACAGGGCTTGACATGGGCCATACGGACTTTGTATGCTCCATGTGAATGCTTCATGAGGTTGCACTCCAGCCGTCCATGCGGCTACGCTGCACACGAACAGGATGAACATGAGGTTATTCCTGGAAGGGCTACGCTCTCCCAAACCCTCCCAGGGGCGGGGGCCTGGGTGCACGGGCCTCCGGCCCGCATCCGCAGGGGATGGGGAAACCCGGTCTCCCCATCCCTCTGCTTGAGGGCCGCGCCCTCCCGCGGGCGGGGTGTGGGGAAACCTGGTTCCCCCACACCCCTCTCCGAGAGCTTATTTTCACGTTAGTAGCACATGATGACACCCGGGGATTACCGATGCGGGTCGTTCGCTCGCCTTCGTCCGAACACCTGGCGCGCCAGGTTGTCCCGGTGGTGCTGCTGGCGGCTGGCGCGCTGGCACTGGCGGCCCTCGGCGTGTTGATAGTGCTCCCCACGACCCTGACGCCAGAAGCAGCGCTCCTGCTTGGCGCGCTCGTGGCGAGCATCGGGGTCGCCGCGGTCCTGTACCGCCGCGCGCGTGTCGCAGCCTCGACCACCCTGATCGCCTACAGCGCCGCCGTCTTTCCATTGCTCAGCAGTTTGATTTTCGGGTTCGAGCATAACCCATTGATCTACCTCTCGGCCCTGGGAGTGGCCCTCGCCGGTTTGCTGGCCGGTCCCCACCTCCTCCGAGCCGTAACGCGCGACAGCCTGGCGCTGGTGCTGGCGCTGGTGGTCGCTCCCGTGGTTATCGGGACGGCCGATGGGTCATTGGGGTCCCGTATCGCCGCCGGGTTCACGCTGGCGGCCCTGCTGCTGGGGATTGCGGTGATGGCCTGGGTGAGCGTTCATCAACGGCGGGGGCTGATGGCCTGGCGCATCAAGACGGCCTCCCGCTTCAGGCGTCGTGAAGCGGCCCTCCAACGCGCGCAGGCCGACCTGGAGTCCCTGCTCCGTGAGCGCGATCGCCTGCACGACCGGCTCTACCAGCAGCGGCTGGAACTGGAGGCGGCCCGCGCGGCCGCCGAGGCCGCCGCTCGCGCCAAGGCGAGTTTCATTGCGACGATGAGCCACGAGTTGCGAACCCCGCTGAATATCATCATCGGCTTCAGCACGGCGATGATCGAACACCCGGAGATCTACGATGCGCAGACCCTGGCGCCACCCATCGTGGCTGACCTGGCCGAGATCCGGCGGAGTGGCCAGCATCTGCTGTGCCTGATCAATGAGGTGCTCGATCTGGCCCAGGTTGAGGCGGGGAGCCTCGCGTTGAACCTCGCGCCACTTCCGCTGGTGCCGGTGCTCGATGCGATGCTGCATGCGGCCAGGGGCCTGGTACAGAACCGGCCTGTGCAATTGCGTCGCGAGTACGGCGGCGCTTTGCCCATGGTCATCGCCGATGAAGGGCGGGTGCGCCAGGTGCTGCTCAACCTCCTTTCTAACGCCTGTAAGTTTACCCATACGGGTGAAGTGGCGCTCGGCGCGTGCGCCGATAGCGTCGCGGTAACGATCTGGGTGCGTGATACGGGCATTGGCATTGCCCCGGCCGACCAGGAACGTATTTTCAACTATTTCGAGCGGGTTGACGGTGACGATGCCCGACTGTACACCGGCACGGGCCTGGGGTTAGCTATCTCACGCTGGCTGGTTGAGTTGCACGGTGGTCGAATCTGGCTGGAGAGCGAACTCGGCAAAGGTAGTACGTTCTTCTTTACCTTGCCGCGTATGCCGGCCCCCGGTGTTGAACTTGCCCGGCCGACTGCCGGCCCGGCGCATCATGAGGGTGGCTGATCCCGCGCAGTGAAACCATCTCCGAGAACGGAGCGGCGGTGATGACCGGACAGCGCCACGCGGGCCACCCGACGCTCGCAGGGTCAAGGAGTCGCGCTATGGCTACGATCCTGCTGGTTGATGATGTGTACACTGCACGATCACTGCTTGAGCGAGTGCTGCGTCTGGTTGGCCGATACGAGGTCATCACGGTTGGGAGCGGCGAGGAGGCAGTGCGCGCCGCCCTCGAGGTCGCCCCGGATCTGATTGTGCTCGATGTCATGATGCCCCGGCTGGATGGCGTGGCGACCCTGCAAGCCCTGCGCGCGCTCGGAGTTGCCTGCCCGGTGCTGGCCTACACTGCGCGCTCGGAACAGTTCCCCGGGGAGTTTGTGAGGCACGGTTTCAGCGCCTATTTGCAGAAGAACGGCGATCTGGGCAGTCTGCTGGCAATGGTGCGGGAGTTGCTCGGTAAACCGGTCGCTACCCCTTCTGACGGCATGCCGCCGGACCACCCCGGGGCGGCCGCTTCTACGGCGCCTGACACGGCGAGCGATGAAGAGTTGCGGACGAAGACGGTAGGCGGGGAGTAGTACCTGACGTGAACATAAGCCCTCGGCGAGGGGTGTGGGGAAACCGGGTTTCCCCATACCCCCGCCCGCGGGAGGGCCTGGCCCTCAAGCAGGGGCATGGGGAAACCGGGTTTCCCCATACCCCCGCCCGCGGGAGGGCCTGGCCCTCAAGCAGGGGTATGGGGAAATCGGGTTTTCCCGTCCCCCCACCCGGTGGGAGGGTTTGGGAGGGCGCCGCCTTTCCAGGAGGAACCTTGTTTTATCCCGTCGGTATGCGGCGCAGCCGCATGGAGCCTCTCGAGATCTCCTGAACGGTCGCCATCAGCTTTCCTTCCGCACCACAAAGACGATCTCGTTAGCGAATTCAAGCGTCTGCAGTTGCCATGCCGCCACGGCGGCAATGGCGTGCATGTGCGCGGTGTAGGTTGCCGCCATGCCAACGTTGCGCCCGCCGAGGCTGCGTGTGGGAAACGACACGACCAGGTAGGGCGCATCGATCGCTTGCAGCAGGTCGCGCCCGGCGCCGCGGCGCGTGTGTTCCAGCAGGGGCAGAGTTTTGAGCAGCAGGGCCACGTCGGCGCGCCAGGGGGGCGGCGCCCCCGTCAGGTCGCAGACGCCGCTCATACCGTTCAGGCCCAGCAGGGGCAGAGCCGCCCCGAGAAAGGCGCTCAGGTCGCTATACACGTCGCAGGCCAGGTAAGAAGCGCCGGGTGCGAGCGGCATCCAGGGCGCGGCCAGGGGGTTCAGCCCGCAGGCCAGGTCCATGACGCTACTGACCGGTGGAAGGGCGGCGAAGATGGCCGGATAGAACTGCTCCAGGTCGGGCAACCGCTCACGGGTGGAGGCGTGCTGGCTCAACGCCTCCAGGCAGACAGCCCGCAGGCGCGCCGCATCGCCTGCAGCGTCGCGCAATGCAGTGAGCCAGGCCGCGTAGGGCGGCGTCCGGGTGAGGAACGCGCCAGCGATCTGGTGCAGGCGTCCTTTCGTGGCCTTGACCGCCGCTTTCAGCGAGCCGCGCGCCGCCAGTTCCTGGGCGCCAATGGCGCGTACCACCGCTGGATGGAGCGCGCGGTACTTGCCGCTTGCCAGCACCTGGGCGACCAGCCGTTCAAGGTCATCGGGCGCGCGGGCCACGCCGGTCCAGCTTTCCTGGCACTGGTTCTGCCGCTACCGGCAGGGTAAAGAAGAAGCTCGAACCCTGCCCCAGTTCGCTTTCGGCCCAGATGCGCCCACCGTGCAGTTCGACCAGGGCGCGGGTGATGCTCAATCCCAGGCCGGTGCCGCCAATGCGGCGCGTATTGGTATTATCAACCCGGTAGAACCGTTCCCAGATCCGCGACAGTTCTTCGGGCGCGATGCCGATCCCCTGATCGTGTACGGCCACCAGCACAAAGCGCCCCGGCGGATGGTCGCCGGGCAGGTCGCCACTCCGGGCCTCGCGCATCTCGAGCGTGATTTCCCCCCCTTTGGGACTATACTTGATCGCGTTGGTAAGCAGGTTAAAAATGATCTGTTTGACCTTGTCACGATCAATGAACACCGGCGGTAGCACCGGCGCTACGTCGAAGAGCAGCCGGTGGCGCTCGAGCTGGGTGTGGAGCTGGGTCGTGAGTTCAGCAACGATCCCATGGAGCGACGTCACCCACTGGTTCAGTTTGACCTTGCCCGCCTCCAGCCGCGAGAAGTTGAGCAGATCCTCGACCAGTTGCGATAGCCGGCCCG
The DNA here is from genome assembly GCA_034434655.1 of Chloroflexaceae bacterium. Lineage (GTDB taxonomy): Bacteria > Chloroflexota > Chloroflexia > Chloroflexales > Chloroflexaceae > JACAEO01. The sequence goes on along the minus strand of DAOTYR010000418.1, from coordinate 2,069 downwards.
CCTCGACATAGACCGTGCTGATGAACTGGCGGCGTTCCTCGGCGGTGAATTCGCGGTTGAGCAACAACTCGGTGTACCCGAGGATCGAGGTAAGCGGCGTGCGCAATTCGTGCGACACGATCGAAACGAACTCGTTCTTCAACCGCTCGGCCTCACCCTCGCGAGTGACGTCGCTGATGGCCCAGAGGCGCCCGGTGATGCGGCGCTGGCTGTCGCGCGTGGGCGCCGAGAGGATCTGGAGTTCCTGGGTTGGGTTCACCAGGTGCAAACGCAGGACACGATGTTCGGTCGGGGAGTGCAGGCTGGCGGCGCAGAACTCGGTGAGACGCAGCGGGTCCTGCAGGCGCGGCAGCAGGGTTTCGACCAGGTCGATGGGCACGTGGAAGGCGCTGTGGGAATGCTCGCAGTCGATGCCGAGCAGCGCGTACCAGGCTGGATTGGCGCGCAATACCTTGCCATTGGCATCGAGCAGGGCCAGGCCGGTAGGCAGACTGGCGAACACCTGGCCGAGGTAGCTGGCGCTTTCCAGGGCGTTCTGGTAGTGAATGGCGCGGTGCAGGGGCTGAGCGGCCCGCTCGCAGAGGGCGCGCATAAAGGCCAGTTCTTCTTCCCCAAAGGCGTTGGAGCGCGAACTGTCGAGGATAATTACCGCCGCGGCCCGCCCTTCCACAAGAATAGGCGCGGCCAGTTCCGCGCGCGCGCCTGGCCCGGCGGGAGGCGGGTCGGGCTGCAGGGTGACATCGCGCACCAGCAGCGCGCGCCCCAGGCGCGCTGCGCGCCCCGCCAGCCCACGCTCCCAACTCAGACGGTGGCGGTGATGCGCCGGCAACTGGCCCCACTGTTCGTGTGGGTAACCCTCATAGACGTGGATGACCAGTTCGCCGGCATCGTGGTCGACCAGGGCTATCGCCCCGGCCTCGGCGCCGGTGTGTTCCAGGGCATGGCGGAGGAGCAAGCTGAGAAGGTCGTGGACCCCGAGCATAGCCTCCAGACGCCGATCAATGGCGGCGAGTTGCTGCTGCCGCAGGGGCGTCAGGGTGAGGCCAGCAGGCGTTTCGCCGTCGCTGGCGCCTGCGGGCGACCTGGCAAGTCGCTGTCCTTCGCGGGCCACGGCGATGGCCAGTTGGGGAGCCAGTGCGGCGACCAGGTCGCAGTGGGCCGGCTCGAAAGGCTGGTTGCGCTCGGCCCGGAACTCCAGCACGCCCCAGAGCCGTGGCCCCCAGCGGATGGGCATGCCCAGGTAGGCGGCCTGCACCGCCGGCAGATGCTCACCCGGCGCCGCGGCATTGCTCACCACGATGGTGCGGGCCTCTAGCGTCTCGCCCAGGGCCACCCGGCGCATGAGTTCGTCGTCCCAGGGATAGGGCCAGCCATCAATCGAATAGAACTGCTGCCGCAGCGTGCCCGGCATGGCTGATTGGAGCCAGCAGGTCAGCCGGGCATCGCGAAAGTGCAGTTCGGCGCGCAGCACCTCGAAGAGCCGGTGCACCCGCTGCTGGAGGGGTTGCTCGGCGTGGATGCTGCGGGTCGCCTCGGCCAGAACGGCCAGGGCCTCGGTTGCGCGGTCGGTGGGCGGGGCCATTGCAGCCGCCATCGCTGCTGCCAGGAGGCAGACGTTTCTGCATGAAAACTGCGACGCCTTCATTGTAGCGCCTGCCGCGTTCCTGTCAAAAAAGCTGTTGGGCGGCCACGCCGCCCAACAGGGTACCGTTCGCCGGTTCCCCTACCCCCCCGATAGAGCAGAACGTTTCGGGGCGTCGTAAGTGTTCCCATTGCTCCCGGGAGCACGGGCAACTTGCCTGCGTAGATGCGACGAGGGCGGGACGCCCGCGCTCCCAGGCGCGTGGGTTACCCCAGGTGTGAACAGGTACGGGGCGCCTGGCCCTGGGCCAAATGCCAAAGACGCGGTATAATGGGGCATCCAGCGATGGCCCGTTCTCAAGGAAGGAGCACGCATGTTCACCCATGTTGACCACATCGGGTTCGCCGTCAATGACGTCGAAGAGGGGATCGCCTTCTACAGCCAGGCCTTCGGTCTGACGGAGTGGGAGCGCATCAGCCTGCCGGAT
>DAOTYR010000417.1:0-9520 GCA_034434655.1 Chloroflexaceae bacterium | reverse complement strand
GATGCCGCCGCCAGCGTCAAACACGAGCAGATCCGCCCCCAGGCCATCATTGCGCAGCGCCTCAACGGCGAAGCGGCTGCCGTCGGGGGCGGCGAGGGGCCGGCCCAGGGCGCGGTAGATCGCCTCGCCAGTATCGTTCACCAGCGCGCTGGCGCCCACGTCGCTGATCTCCCCGCGCGGATTCCGCAAAAAGAGGGTGCTGCGCCCATCCTGCGCCTCGGCGGCGAAGATCACCGCCCCCCCTTCGAGCCACTGGGGCGCGAAGCGACTCCACTCATCATTGCCATCAATCAGGCGCTGCGGCCGGCCGCCTTCGAGCGGCACGGCGTAGAGCGTGCGCTGGATCGGCGTGACGCCGGTCTCATCAACCGCGAAGGCCACCCGCGCCCCATCGGGGCTGAAGGCCGGATCGGCGCATCCGACCCCCACCTGGGCCAGGGGGCGCGCGCCGGAGCCGTCGGCGTTCATGATCCAGAGGACCCCCGGCACGGGCAGTTCGGCGTCGGCGGGGTCGAGGCCGGGCGCGGAGCGACAGAAGGCCACCCGCGCCCCATCGGGGCTGACGGCCAGGGCGGTCTCGGTGTCCGGCGAAGCGGTGAGATTGGTCGCCCCGGCCGCGACGGGGGCAAGGCCCGGGCCGGCGTCCCGCTGCCCTGCCTCGACGCGCCAGATGTCGCCGTCGAAGATGATGAACGCGGGGCCATCAAGGTCGGGCGGGCCGCCGCTGGTGGGCGCCCGCAACTGGTCGCTGGCGGCGACAATCGGCGAACTGCGGGCGACGGCCAGCGTCAGGCGGGTGGGGTTCCGCTCGACGGTCAGGCGGAACGGCAGGGGTTCGGGCAGGCCGATCAGCAGATCGACACCGGCATCGGGGTCCGCGGCGGGAAGCAGGCGCGCGCCGGTGAGCAGGCGCGTCCCGCTGAAGGTCAGGGTCGCGGTGATGGGCGAGGAGCGGAAGGCCTCATCGCGGAGCCAGCCGGGCAGGCGCACCCGCAGGGCATAGGCGCCCTCGAGGTCCGCCGCGACCTGCGCGTCCAGATCGGTGACCGGAGCGCAGTCAGCCATGGCGCCGAGGGGCGCGGAGCCGGGCGCCAGTTCAAAGCGCAGCGTGACCTGTTCAAAGGCGGGGGCGCCACTGGCATCGGCGGCGAGCAGGCGCGCGGAGAAGCGCCCATCGAGCGGCCCGACGCGCTGGTCGCAGAAGCCGAAACCGAGCAGGGCCGGGTTAGGCGTGGGAGTGGGCGGCAACGGCGTAGGGCTGGGGGTCGCCGTGGGGCCAACGGTCGGGGTGGCCGTGGCGGTGGGCGAGGGGGTCGGCGTAGCCGTTGGCGTAGCCGTCGGCGAGGGCGTGCCGGCGCGGATGGTCTCGATATTGGCGATCTGCTCGGTCTCGCCAACAGTGGTCAGATCGCAGGCGGAGAGGGCCAGGAGCAGGGCGAGCGGGAGAACGAGCAGGGTGCGGGAGAGTCTCTGCGAAAACGGCTTCACGGGTCGGTAGCCTTCTCCCCCTGGCGGCGCCTCGAGCGGGCAAGGCGTGGGGGCATCGGGCGGCGCGCGTCCGCCCAGAGAGAGCCACGGGCGCGCTCACTCGCCGGGCAGCACCACTTTGATCCAGCCGCGGCGCATGGCGTAGACCACGGCCTGGGTGCGGTCGTTGACGGCCAGTTTGCGCAAGATGGACGACACGTGGTTCTTCACCGTCTGGTTGCTGATGTCGAGCTGCTGGGCAATCTCTTTATTGGTGCGGCCAGCCGCCACCAGTTCGAGCACCTCGAGCTCGCGGGGCGAGAGGGGCGAATAAATGTTTTGAACGTCCTCATCAACGACCATCTGACGGAAGGCGGCCAGCACCTGGCTGGCCACATCGGGCAGGGAGAGCACCAGGTCGTTGATCGGGTAGCCCCCACGGCGCACCTCGTGCAGCGTGGCGAGCAGAGCGCTCCAATCCACATTTCGGGGAAGATAGGCCGCCACGCCCGCGCGAATGGCCTTGACCACATGGTCGCCGTCCATATCCGAGCTGAACAGGATGATGCCGATGTGCGGGTGGGCGCGCTTGATCGCCCGTGACACCTCGAGGCCGTTGACGCCGGGCAGATCCACTTCCATCAGGACAATATCGGGATCGCCGTAGTCAACCATCTGGATGGCCTGCTGCCCATTGCTCGCCTCACCCACGATCCGGAACTCCGGATGAGCCAGGAGGTGCTGCCGCAAGCCTTCGCGGAACAGCGTATGGGCATGCACAACGACAACTGAGGTTACACTCACGATCAGCGTTCCTCACGAAGATCGGCCCGACACCGCGCGACGGGACACGCGGAGAGCCACGGGACATGAACGGATGTACAGGGTTACGGTTGCGGCCATTATAGCCGATCGCGTTATGTTCTACAAGGCAGGGGTCTGGGGAAACCTGGTTTCCCCATCCGCTCACCCAATAGGAGGGTGTGGGCGGGCGCGGCCCGCGCGCAGGGAGCCGGGGAAAGCGGGTTTCCCCATCTTCTCACCCGGTGAGTGGGTTGGGGCGGGCGCGGCCCGCGCGCGGGGAGCCGGGGAAACCGGGTTCCCCAATCTTCTCACCCGCCGGGAGGGTGTGGGCGAGCGCGGCCCCCGCGGCAGATGCGGGCGGCCCGCCCGCGTCGCCTCTCCGCGGGCAAGCTGCCCGCGCTCCCAGGAGCAAGGTGAACACGCGCGGCGAAGACCGGCCCCGCGGGAGGTTTCGGGAGAGCGAAGCCCCAGACCGGCGTGCTGGTTCCGTTGCGCCGTGCCTGCGCCTCAACGACCGGATGTGCGCGGTGGCGGGGCGCTGAGAAGCAGCGCCTCCCCGCCGGCGGCGGGGGCGCTGCCGATGGGGAGGCGGGCCGCTGATTGCCGGGTTGACCCGCGGCAGCGCGCCGCGCGCGGTGGTACGCCCCCCTCCCAGCCTCCCCCCGCCGGGGGGAGGGGCGCGACGAGTTGCTCCCGGACGCACCACGCCTCAGCGAATACTCATCGGCATAATAATGTGCAGGTACCCCTCCTGCCCCACCGGCTTGAACACGCCGGGGCTTTGCGGGGACTGGGTTTCGATCGCCAGTTGCGCGGTCTTCACCACCCCCAGCAGATCGCTCAGGTAGCGCACGTTCAGCGCGATCTGGCCGCCCTCGCCCTGCACCATGCAGTCCAGTTCCCCCCGGTTATCGCCCACATCCGCGGCATTGGCACTGATCACCAGGCGCCCCGGGCCCAGCTCGCCGCCCGCTTCCATCGTCAGCTTGATCGCATTCTGGCTGGCGGTCGCAAAATACGAAGCCAGCTTGACCGCCTTGGCCAGTTCCGCCGTGTCCACGAGCACCCGTGTGGCGTACTGTTGGGGAATGACCCGCTCGATGTCCGGGAACTTGCCGTCAATCAGGCTGGACACGAACTCGGTGGTCGCAGTATGGAAGAGCACCTGGCCTCCGCCAGGGGTTACGATCATGCCGACATTGCCCTCGACTTCTCCGGCGATGCGCGCCAGCTCCAGCAGGGCGCGGGCCGGCACGATAAACTCCACCGGTTTGCTGACCACCTCGGCCAGGGGGACCTGACGGGTCGCCAGCCGGAAGCCGTCGGCGGCGGCCATGAACATGGTCTGCTCGCGCAGGCGCACCAGGACGCCCACCAGCACGGGGCGCGACTCGTCGGTGGCGGCGGCGAAGGCCACCTGTTCGATCGCCTGGCGCAGCACATCGGCGGGCAGGCTCGTCGTCGCCTCGCGATCGGCGATCGAGGGGATGGTGGGAAAATCATCGGCGTCGGCGCCTTTGATGTTGCTGACGAAGCGTCCCCCCTCCACCCGCAAGGTCTGGGTGCGCCCGTCGAGGGTGAGGGTCACGCGATCGTTCGGCAGGCCCCCCACGACATCGGCAAGGAGTCGGGCCGGGACGGTGATGGCTCCCTCTTCCTGCACCTGGGCCCCGATCCAGTGGGTGATGCCGATCTCCAGGTTCGTCGCGGCGAGCTTGAGCCGGCCGCCATCGGTAGCCAGCAACACGTTCGCAAGGATCGGCAGCGTGCTCTTGCCAGCTACAGCGTGACTGACGGTGGCAAGGCCGCGCTTGAGGTTCTCTTGCAGACAGGTCAGCTTCATCGGCGTAACTCCTCTTCAGCCGTCCATGCGGCTGCGCCGCACAACGCCGCAATGAACATACGTTTGTTCTTGGGAGGGCGTAGCCCTCCCAGACCCTCCCGCGGGTGGGGGCATGGGGAAACCCGGTTTCCCCACACCCATGCCTCCCCACCGCCAACGGGAGCGCGGGCGCGCACTAACGGCATAAAGAAGAGCACGGGACAACGAGCGAAGGCTCGTCGTGCCCGTGCTAAAAAGACCAGCGCGCGGCTAATAGCCCTTGGCCATCTTCTTGCGCCGGTTGCGTTCGGCGCGGCGCCGCTTCTCCTTGCGCTGCTCGCTCTTGGAAATGAAGTGCATCTTCTCGCGGTAGGTCTTCGTAATGCGCTCGGAGATCACGCCTTTGTTAAAGCGACGGATCAGTTGCTCGACCGTCTCGCCTTCGCGACGTTCTACACGCATAGCTCTGTCGTTTGACGTGCGCGGCCACCGCGGTGGTCCGGGCCTTGTTGTTGGCGCGGGGTATCGCCGTGCCCCGGAATACGCGCGTTCGTCAATCGCCTGCTCACCCCCTTTGCCCCAGATTTGGTGGACCCCGCACAGCCAACAGAGCCGTTGACGCAACACCAATGATAGTATAGTCGAAGGAGCGCATTTGTGCAAGAGATCCCGGGGGCGTCAGGGCTACGTCAACGTCGTCCGCCCGGCGACTGAAGCCGCGGGCGAGCCTCTGCGAAGCTCGCCTGCGCGGGCTCGACAGGCCACGCAGGTGGCCTTCGCACCAGCCGTTCATGCGGCTCCGCCGCACACCGACGGGATGAACATCCTTCTTGGGAGGGCTGCGCCCTCCCAAACCCTCCCAGGGGCCGGGGCCTGGGTGCGCGGGCCTCCGGCCCGCGTCCGCTGAGGGATGGGGAAACCCGGTTTCCCCACCCCCCCTCGCCGAGGGCTTATGTTCAGGCCCGTCAGGGCGTCGTCGCGGGCGTTGAGAGAGCACAGGCGGCCCGGACGCGCGGCTTGCGCCCCCGGCGACCTGGCCGTACAATCGAGCCAGATACCAATCCAACGGAGGCAAGGCAATGCAGATCGTGCACGTGCATGTCCACGTAAAGCCCGAGTACATCGAGGCGTTTCGCGCGGCGACGCTGGAAAACGCGCGCAACAGTGTGCAGGAGCCGGGCGTTGTGCGGTTCGACGTCATCCAGCAAGAGGACGACCCGACCCGCTTTATCCTGGTCGAAATCTACCGCGACGACGCGGCCCCGGCGGCGCACAAGGCCACGGCCCACTACGCCGCCTGGCGCGACACGGTGGCCGAGATGATGGCCGAGCCACGCAGCAGCACGCGCTACCGCGCGGTCTTCCCCGAGCCCGCCGGATGGGAGTTGCCGCGATGAGGTTCGAGTTCGCCACGGCGGGGCGCATCATCTTCGGCGCAGGGGTGGCGCGCGAAGCGGGAAAGCTTGCCGCCGCCCTCGGTCGCCGGGCGCTGGTCGTGGGCGGGCGCTCGCCGGAACGCCTGGCGCCGCTGCTGGAGAGCCTGCGCGCCGCCGGGGTCACGCCGATCAGCTTCGCGGTTGCCGGCGAACCCACGGTGGAGGCGGCGGCGACGGGGAGCGCCCTGGCCCGCGCCGAGGGCTGCGATCTGGTCGTGGCGATGGGCGGCGGCAGCGCCCTCGACGCCGGGAAGGCCATCGCCGCCCTCAGCGCCAATCCGGGCGACCCGCTCGACTATCTGGAGGTAGTGGGGCGCGGCCAACCGCTGACGGCGCCTCCGCTCCCCTGTATCGCCATCCCGACCACCGCCGGCACAGGCTCGGAAGTGACGCGCAACGCCGTGCTCGGCGTGCCCGCGGAGCGGGTCAAGGTCAGCCTGCGCAGCCCGCTGATGCTGCCGCGGGTGGCGCTGGTGGACCCGGAGTTGACCTATGGCCTGCCCGCGGCGCTGACGGCGAGCACGGGCATGGACGCCCTGACCCAGTGCCTGGAGCCGTTTGTGAGTCCGGCGGCCACCCCGCTGACCGACGGCCCGTGCCGCGAGGGGCTGGCACGGGCGGCGCGCAGTCTGCTCCGCGCCTGTCACGAACCCGGCGACCGGCAGGCGCGCGAAGACATGGCCATCGCGAGCCTCTGCGGCGGCCTGGCCCTGGCCAACGCGCGGCTAGGGGCGGTCCACGGGTTTGCCGCGGCGCTGGGGGGCATGTACACGGCGCCGCATGGGGCGATCTGCGCGCGGCTGCTTGGCCCGGTGATGGCCGGCAACATCGGCGCGCTCCGGCAGCGCGCCCCACAGTCGCCCGCGCTGGCGCGCTACGCCGAGGCGGCGCGCCTGTTGACCGGCGAACCTTCGGCCACACCGGAGCGCGGCGCAGAGTGGGCCACCGCCCTCGCTGACGCACTGCACATCCCGCCCCTGGCCACCTACGGCATCACCCCCGGCGACTTCCCCGCCATCGTGGCCCGCGCCAGCCGGGCGAGCAGCATGCAGGGCAACCCCATCACCTTGACCGATGAGGAACTGGCGGCGATGCTGCAGGCCGCGTTGTGACCCCGGCAGGCATGCGGCGTTCCCCGGTCGAGGCAACGACGCGAAGGCCGGAGGCGCCGGTCGATACCGCTGGCGAATTCCGCAACCGCACTGCCAGACCCCGTTTTCGTCATCTGCCTAACGTGAGAATGGCCGTTCACAGGAGGGTTTGGGAGGGCGTAGCCCTCCCCAGGAGAGGGGCGTGGGGAAACAGGGTTTCCCCACACCCCTACCCGTAGGAGGGTTTGCGGGGCGCAGCCCGCGCGCCGGGGGATGGGGAACCGGGGTTCCCCATTCCCCCGCCCCTGGGAGGGTCTGGAAGGGCGCAGCCCGCGCGCCGGGGGATGGGGAACCGGGGTTCCCCATCCCCCGCGGACGCGGGCCGGAGGCCCGCGCACCCAGGCCCCGCCCCCTGGGAGGGTTTGGGAGGGCGCAGCCCTCCCAGAAACAACCTTATGTTCATTGCGGTGTTGTGCGGCGCAGCCGCATGGACGGCTAACGTGAAAATAGGCTCTCGAAGAGGGGAATGGGGAAACCGGGTTTCCCCACGCCCCCGCGGACGCGGGCCGGAGGCCCGCGCACCCAGGCCCCGCCCCCTGGGAGGGTTTGGGAGGGCGCAGCCCTCCCAAGAATAACCTTATTTTCATTGCGGCGTTGTGCGGCGCGAGCCGCATGGACGGCTGAGGTGAACATAGGCTGCGAGCGCCACTACGTTCACCTCAGCGCATGCGGCGCCGCAGCCCCCCTCTCAACCTCCCCCCGCTGGGGGGAGGAGCCGGACTCCCTCCCCCCAGCGGGGGGAGGGCTGGGGAGGGGGGCCATCACCTTCGTTGCAACGGATTGCCGCTTAAGCAGGAGGATGGGGAAACCGGGTTTCCCCATCCCCCCACCCGGTGGGAGGGGTTGGGAGGGCGCAGCCCTCCCAAGAATAACCTTATGTTCATTACGGCGTTGTGCGGCGGAGCCGCATGGACGGCTGACGTGAACATGGGGGAACCAGGTTCCCCCATACCCCCGTTTTCATTGGGCGGTGTGCCGCCCGGCGGCATGCACATTCATGCGGTGGCGCGCCCTTTCCGGCCGCTGCGCAGCCGCAGCCAGCCCCAGCGGGCCAGCAACAGCAGCGGCAACCAGACCGGCGACCAGATCAGCAAGATAATGCCGAGATCCACCAGCCCCTGCCCGAAGGCGATCAGGTCGCGCAGGGCCTCGCGGGCCACGTTGAGCGGCTTCCATCCATCTTCCTCGATGATCGCCGGCGGGGGCGGCACCGGACGCACCTCGACCGTGATGGTCGAAAAGGCCGCGCTCTGTTGCAGGTACTTCATGCGCCCCTGGATCTGCTCGATCTCCCCCTGCACATCAGTGAGGGCCTGGTTGACCTGCAAGGCGTCCTCCACCTCATCGGCCCGGCTCAACAGGTCGAGCAAGCGGTCGCGGGTGGCTTCGAGGTTACGTAGCCGCGATTCGAGATCAACGAACTCTTCGGTCACGTCATCACCGCTGATCGTCCGCGAGAAGACCTTGCGCGCCAGCCCTTCGACGCCGCTGAGAGCTTCGTCGAAACGCTGGGCCGGCACGCGGATGGTGATCACCGCGGTGCGTTGCGCCTCGGCTCCCCTGGTCTCCAGGGAGACGACGTAGCCGCCGAGTTCCTGCGCGCGGGCGCTGATGCGCGTTTCGGCTTCGGCGACGTTCTCGACTTCAATGCTCAGGGTTGCCGTTTTGATCACCAGGCGCGGGAAGCCTGGCTGGGCCGCTGCGTCAGGCGCCCTTGACGCGCTGCCCGCCGCTTCGTTGCCATACGCCGGCTCGATGGCCGCCGGCCCCGCCGTCGGCATGGGCATCGGCGCGCCGGCCTCGACCGAGTCGCTCCTTGAGACGCCCCCGACCGCCGGGTTCGGGACGCTTTCGGGTCGGGCCATAGCCCCGCATCCGGCCAGGAACAGAGCCGCCAGGAGGAGAAGAATTCGCAGGTGTCGCATGGGTGGCTCCTTCGGTGAGTGTTTGTCGCCATTCGTATGGATAAACGCTCTGGAGCGCCAAAAGGTTCCCGCGTACCCCCACCCGCAGGAGGGTTTGGGCGGGCTGCGCCCTCAAGCAGGGGTAGGGGGAAACCTGGTTTCCCCCTACCCTCACCCGGCGGGAGAGTTTGGGAGGGCGTAGCCCTCCCAGGAACAACCTATGTTCGTGCTGTTCGTGTGCGGCGGAGCCGCGCGGGGGAGAGTCAGGGAGGGGGCAAGCCGGCGCCTGTGGCCTCAGGGCGCGATGTTCAGTGCGCTGATGCCACGCTCGCCGCGGAGCAACTCGCCGCGCTGGCCTCCGGCAATGTCCCATGCCCAGAGGCTGGCCGGGCCGCGCGGGCGCCGTGCCTGGGGGCCACGGGCGCCGGGAGGCGCCGTGTCGGTGAGGACGTAGAGGAGGCGCTGGCCTTCCATGGCCGCTGCGCCGATGCCACCGAGACTGCTCCCGGTCAGGATCATCTCGCTGCGGCGCGCGCCGGCCCAGCGGTACACCTGGTACTCCTGCACGACCTGGCTCGCGCACAGGGTGGTGAGGTAGATCAGGCGTCCTTGAGCGTCCCAGGCGAGGGGACGAGTCCAGTACGGGCCTTCGCGACGCGGTTCGGCCGGGGGTTCAGGTTCCAGGGTGGGCGATGGCGCCGGGGTTGCCGTAGGTGTGCCGCCCTGCTCAGGGGTGGCGCTGGCAGTCGGCATGCCCGTCGCGGTGACGGTGGCGCTGGCCGTTGGCGTTGCGGTGGCCGCGGGTGAAGCGGTCACATTTGCGGGCGCGGTGGGGCTGCCCGTGGCGGCGGCAGCCGCGGTGGGAGCAGCGGCGGTGGCGCGCGCGGTCGGGCTGCCCGTGGCGGCGCTAGCCGCAGTGGGAGAGGCGGCGGCGGC
>DAOTYR010000416.1:0-15150 GCA_034434655.1 Chloroflexaceae bacterium | reverse complement strand
TTTTTCTCCCGTTAGTGTGCGGCGCAGCCGCATGGGGCCTATTGGGAAATAGGAAGATCGGGCGTTTGCATTTACGAGCAGATCGTATATCCTGGAAAGAGTATTGATTACCTTCCAGGACCTGGTTCCCCCCTTGTGTTACGTTACGGTCCTGGAGGGGCGCAGGGAGGCGTAGCCTTCCCGCAACTCCCGGTTCCGGCCACGGCGGGCGCGTGCCTCGGCGAAACCAGGACATGTCTGCCGCCACGGGCAGAACCGGCATAGCCCTCCGCCTCTCCCCCGGGACGGCACCCCGCATCGCCGCGCAGCGAAACCATGTCTCATACGGCAAGCCAGCAAACCAGAACGATTATGCTAAACACAGAACCTTCTTCCGTTCCGCCAACCCGTGACACGATCCAGATCAGGCGTCTGCGCGAATTGCTCAGCAGCATTGGAGCCTTTTTAGCTGCAGGGCGACAGGCAAATCCGCTCGCGGTATTGCAAGATCTTGCCAGCGACTGTCTGCGAGCCGACCATGTGACCATTACCGTTCCTGCCGGCACGGGCGCCATCGAACGGCACGAGCCGGGCGTGCTCTGCGGGCCGGTGCTGATCGGGCGGCGCGTCATTGGACGCATCGAGGCTACGCGCGCATCGTCCTTCGACGCCGAGGATCGCGCATTGCTGCTCCCGCTCGGCCAGTTGATCGGCGCGGCCCTCGAGCATGCCATGCTCCAGGGACAGGTGGAGCAACATGCGATCGCCACCCGGGCGCATGAGGAGACCCTGGAGCACCTGCTGGGCTTCGGGCGGGGGGTGGTCAGCGCATCGGGCGATCCGCAGGCCCTGGCACTGCGGATCGCGACGTACATCCCCGCCATGGTGGGCGGCGAGCGAGCCTCGGTGCTGCTGCTGCCACCGGATGATGCCGGCCATCCCATACTGGTGTTAAGCACCGGCATGACCGCCGCGCCTGAGCGCGCCCGTGAGGTGGCCGAGCATGGCTTTGCCGGGCTGGTGCTACGTAATCGTTCGCCGCTGATTATTGACGAGACCGACACCGACCGGCGCTGGCTGGGCTTGAAACTGAACCAGAGCGATGCGCCAACCCGTTGCGCCATGGCCGTGCCGCTGCTCTGGGGCAAGCAGGTGCTCGGCGCGCTCACCGTTACCACGACCCGCAGCCGGGTGTTCAACACGGCCCACCTGAACCTGCTCGAACTGGTGGCCTGCCACGTGGCAGTGGCGATTGAGGCGGCGAATCTCCAGACAGGCCTGAAGGCTACGTCCATGCGTCTCGCCGATAGCGTGGAGGAGTTGGAGACCGCGCTGCGCAACCTGCGGGCCGGCGAGACCGACGCCATCACCAGTGTTGATGCGGTTGTTGCCCGGTTGCGCGAGGAACAGGCGCGTCTGCACGCCTTCGTGGCGACCTAACGTGAACATGGGGGACCCAGGTTCCCCCATACCCCCGCCCGCAGGAGGGTTTGGGAGGGCGCAGCCCTCGAGCGGGGGTATGGTATGGGGAAACCAGGTTTCCCCACGCCCCCGCCCCCGGGAGGGTCTGGGAGGGCTGCGCCCTCCCAGGAACAACCCATTTTGATCCCGTCGGTGTGCGGCGGAGCCGCATGCACGGCTGATAGGAACACGCGCGAAGGAGAGGGAGATGCGGTGCTGGATCGCATGTCTGCTGACGGCGGCGCTCACAGCAGGAGTGGCACTGGTGTGGCAAAACCGCACCAGCAATCCGTTACCGGATATACGATCAGGGATCGTTCGATTGTATGACCCCGGACTTCCGCTAAAGTCTGAAGATCGCCAGCAACTGGTGGAGCGGCTGGCGCGCCAACGCCTTGATGCAGAGTGGGATCGCTTCGTCAGTAGTAACGATGTCACTGATCTGGCGCTGGACGGCGATGTGGTATGGGCGACGACCGTGGACGGCGGCCTGGTGCGTTGGGATGCCCGCAGCGGAGCGTATGTGAAACTGACCCAGGAGAACGGTCTGTACAGTGATAGTCATAGCGCCATTGCGATCGGGGTTGATGGCGCCCTCTGGGTGGACGCCGGGACCGTGCTACGCCTGGCCTCCGATGGGCGATGGCAAGTGGTGGGCAGACCATGGAGGATCATGCGCAGCAGCCCGCGGGAGCAACCTGATCGGCGGCGGTCGGAGAGCGGCTCCGTGATTGTAGCCGAACCGCGTAATCGCAGGATGTGGTTCCCAATGGGGTATGGAGTTGCGCGTCTGACCTTCGAGGGTATGAATACTAACTCCGTGACAATCTGGGAAGAATTTATTCCTCAGGCTGATCGGGGAACCTCGCTGGGAGAAGCAACCTTGACCAATCTGACCACCGACGCCATTGCCGTCGCCCCGGACGGTGCGGTCTGGGTTGGCGGATTGGGCGGCGCCACGCGGTTCGTCAGCCGATTCGTAAACGATCAGGATCAGCAGGGATACCCCTTAAGAGACCACGTGACGGCGATCGCCTTTGAGCCAGATGGGGCGGTGTGGTTCGGGACCATGAATGGGTTGATTCGCCAGGGAAGCGACGGAAGCCAGCAGAGGTACACCGCCGAGCGGAACGGCCTGGCAGACGACAGGATTCTGGCGCTTGCCGTCACCGACGATGGAACGGTGTGGGCCGGCACGGCGCAAGGAGTAAGCCGGGCAGGCCCTGAGCGACAATGGTCAACATACACTGCGCTCGACGGGTTGGACAGTCTGGTTGACAATTATGTGCGCGCGATCAAAATCGGGGACGATGGGAGCGTCTGGTTCGGCACGAGCCGGGGTATCAGCCGGTTGGAACCGAATGGCCGGTGGCGAACCTACGTCACGCAAGATGTTGTGCCATCCAATGACGTGAGGGACGTGGCCGTCGGACCAGACGGCGCAGTCTGGTTTTGCACCGATGCCGGGGTGAGTCGCCTGCTGCCCGATGGTCGTCAGGTCTCTACAGCCCTGCCTGGTCTGGAGGATTACGGTCGCTATTATTGCTATGACATTGCTGTCGGGCCAGATGGCGCGGTGTGGATTGCAACCAGTACCGGAGTGGGTCGGTTCAATTCCGATGGACAGTGGCGCGCCTACAGGGTCTCAGGAGTGTACAGTATTGCCTTCGGACCGGATGGGAAAGTCTGGACTTCGGGAAGCAAGATCGGTTGGTTCGGCCCCGATGAGCAGTGGCGCTCGGTCGGAGATGCGGTTAACTTTTCTATCGAGGCGCGAGGCGATGCCACGATCGCCATCGGAGCTGATGGCGTAGCATGGATCGGCACGGGTTCCCGTCTGGGTCGCCTGCGACCGGATGGGCAATGGCAGGTGCTGACGGCTTCTGACGGATTGCCCGAGGGGATCGAAGGGGGGCGCTTTGCTTCGGCGCCCGACGGCACGGTATGGTTGGCCGTCAAGGACAGGCTGTTCGTGTTGGGCCGGGAGGGGCGCTGGCAAGAACAATCCGTGCCCTACCCCGGCGGCTGGATCTGGGGCTTCCATTTTGACCAGGACGGGGCGATCTGGGTATTCTCAAGCAGTGAGGCGCTGCGGTATGACGGCGAACAGTGGAGAGAGTTTACACTTCCCGCTCGCTATTTCGGTCAATCTGTGGGAATAAACGCCATTGCCACTGAAGCGGATGGCACGGTATGGTTCGGGACCTCGAAGGGAGCGTGGCGCTACAGGGGCAAAGGGTTGGAGCGTTGAGACGGGCGGTGTTCTGGCGGCTCACCGTGGTGATCCCGACCCTCTTCGTCGTCGCGTTGCTGGCGCGGCTGTATCGGCTTGAGGCGCAGAGCCTGTGGCTCGACGAGGGCAGTAGCTGGGCGTTGAGCCGCGCCGGCTGGGATCACCTGCTCGGGGAACTGCTGAATCCGACCGCGGCCTATCCGCTCTACCACCTGATGCTCAAGGGGTGGACGGCGCTGTTCGGCGACTCCGAGGCAGCCCTGCGCATGCCGTCGGCGCTGGCGGGGGCGCTGGCCGCGCCGCTGATCTACCTGGCGGCTCTGGAATGCGCGCGCCTTCACGGAGCCGGCAGCCGCTTCACGCTCCACGGGCTGGCGGCGGCGACCATCGCTCTGACAGCGCCCTACGCGATCTGGTACGCGCAGGAGGCCAAGGTCTACGCCCTGCTGCTCTGTTGCGCGGCGGCACTGACCTGGCTGACGCTGCGGGCCGTTCGCACCGGGGCGCGGCGCGACTGGACGGCGCTCGGGGCCATGGCCCTCGGCGCGCTGTTTGTACACCGGCTGGCGGTGTTGCTGGCGCTGGCGGTCGGCGTGGTCGCGCTGCTGGCGCGCCCTCCGGCGCCGCGGTGGCGGCCCCTGGTCTGGGCGGGGGCGGGGCTGGCCGCCGCCGGTCTGGTGGCGGCCATGGCCCTGGGGTTGGGCAGCGAGACCGCCGCGACGGGGGCCTACATCCCGGCGGGGCCGCTTGAGGCCCTCTGGCTCACCTTCGTGCGTTTCGCCGTGGATCGCTGGCCGGGCGATGCGCCGTGGTGGTGGCTGCCGCCCTGGCTGGCGCTGGCGGGCTGGGGCCTCGGGCGGGCCGCGGGCGATCTGCGCGGGCCGCGCCGCCAGGGGGCCGCGGCGCTGCTGACGCTCTCTGGCGTTCCGCTGGCTCTGTTCATGACACAACTGATCTTTACGCGGATCTACGAGGCCCGCTACCTGATCATCATCTTTCCGGCCTGGACATTGCTGCTGACCTACCCGCTCGCTTCCCCCGGCGCGCGCGGCGTGACGCGCGGGGCGCTGCTGGCGCTGCTGACGCTGGCCGTGGGCACGGGCGGCCTGGCCCTGTTCCAGCCGGTGCGGGGGCTGTTCTCCGGCGACCCGGTGAAGGAGCAGTACCGTGAGGCGATCAACGCACTGGCCACGCGCGTCCACCCCGACGACGCGGTGGTGGTGCATCCCGGCTACCTGCGCCCGCTCTACGACTACTACATGGGCCGGTTCCTGGCCGATCCGCCGCCCGAGCCGTTGACCTTCGGCAACTTCTGGCGCGGGCCGACGACCTACGGCCGGCGCGAGTGGGAGATGGAGCGCCGCGAGCGGCTGACCGGCTACGCGCGCAGTTTCCTGCTGATCGCCCCCGACCACGCCCGCACCGTGGACGTGCCGCTGCCGGGCGACGAGTACGGGATGGTGGGCCTGTTCTGGGCCTACAGCCGCGAGCAGCGCACCTGGCCCTGCGGGATCTGGCGCTTCAACGGCGTGCATGTGTTCTGCCAGGAGGCCCCCGAGCCGTACTTCACCGGCGAGAGGCTCCAACCCGCCACCCCTGCCGACGCCGTCTTCGGCGGCAATCTGCGGCTGCTGGGTTACACCCTCAAGGCGACCACGCCCCTGGGGGCGGGGGTGTACCGGGCCGGGGGGAACCTGCCGATCAGCCTCTTCTGGGACGTGGCGGCAGCTCCGAGCGCCGATTACAGCTTTTTCCTCCACCTGTGCCGCGATTGCGAGATTCCCCCCCTCGCCAGCGACGACGGGCCGCCGCTGGAGGGCTACTTGCCCACCAGCGTCTGGCTGCCCGGCAAGCCCGCCCGTGACGACCGGGCCATCCACCTGCCCGCGGATCTGGCGCCAGGGCGCTACACCCTGCTGCTGGGCGTCTTCCGCCCCGATGATGCCACGCCCGCCGGGCGGCTCGCGGTGGCGGGCGAGCCGAACCTGGGGGCCGGGCGGCTGGTGCTGGGCACGGTGGAGATCGTGCCTCCCGACGCGCCCGCGGCGAAGGGCGCGGCGCGGCCATGAGCGCGCGGATCGGGGCGACGCTGCGAACCCACTGGCCATTGCTGCTCGCCCTGGGGGCGGGGCTGGCGCTGCGGCTGGCGCTGTGGGGCCGCCTGCCCCGCGCGGGCTTCATCAGCGACGAGGCGGAGTACCTGGCCGCGGCCGACTGGCTGGCGCTGGGGCGCGGGTTTGCCTGGCACACCCAGTTCTTGTGGACGCGCGCCCCGCTGTATCCGCTCTTTCTCGCCGCGCACATCGTCGCCTTCGGGCGCGAACCGGGGCCGATCGTCGCGACCCAGACGCTCCTCAGCCTGCTCAACGTTGGACTGATCTATGCTCTGGGGCTACAGATCAGCGGCGCGCGGCGAGCAGCGGGCCTCGCCGCCCTGGGGATGGCGCTCTACCTGCCCTTCGCCACCTTCGCCCACCTTCTGCTGACCGAGACCCTGTTCATCAGCCTGCTCCTGGCAGCGCTTCTGGCCCTGGGGGGCTGGACCAGAGGCGGGCGCGCCGACGCGCCGCACTCCTGGTCCGCGGCGGCCTGGGCCGGGGCGGCGGGGGTCATGCTCGGCCTGGCCACACTGACCCGGGGCATAACGGTGGGCTTTGCGCCCCTGGTGGCGGGCTGGATGTTCCTGGCGGGAGGGCGCGGGTGGCGGGCGGCGGGGTACGCTGCGGCGCTGGGGCTGGCGTGGCTCGCGGTGACGCTGCCCTGGAGCCTCTACGCCAGCCGGGCCTACGGCGGCCCGATCCTGGTTGACACCACGGGGGCCTACAACCTGCTCCTCGGCGCGCGCACCGCCTTCGACGGCGGGCGCGACTCCACGCCGACGCGCAACTTCGTCCTGGCGCTCCTGCCCATCCCCGGGCGCAGCCAGGCGGAGCGGCTGGCGCTGCTGGAGCCGCGTCGCGCCGCCGATGGCAGCGTGCAACGGGCCGGCTCCTGCCTGTACGCCGCCGGTGATGCGCGCCTGATGGCGGCCCTGGAGCGCCCGCCGGAACACCTCACCCAGGCCGAGCGGCAGGGCCTGATGAGCGCCGAGGCCGGCTGCCTGCTGCGCGCCCGGCCCCTGGCCTTCGCGCGGAAGAGCCTGCTCGAATTCATCGATCTCTTCCGCATCAACTACACCGGCGACGAACGCCTGACCCGCGGCTTCGCCCTGGGTCGTTTGCCCCCCTGGTATACCCTGAGCCTGCTGCTGCTGGAGGATACGCTCTACGTCCTGGCGCTGCCGCTGGCCGCGCTGGGATGGGCGGCGCTGCGAACCCGAACCATCGAGACAGGAACCCCGACAGCGGGAGGTTTCGCCCTTACCGGAGTGATCGGCCTCTGGCTGGTGTACAATCTGGCCACCGCGCCGCTGCTCTTCGCGATCAACCGCTTTCGGGCGCCGTTAATGCCGTTTGTCATATTGTTGGCCGCGGCGGCGCTGGCCGCCGGGCCGGGGCTACGGGCGGCGCTCCGCGGCCGCTACGGCGCGGCCTGCGCCACGCTGGGCGGGCTGTTGCTGATCGTGGGAGCGGCCCCCTATGCCTATCTGGAGCCGCGAGCGCCCGGCGCCGCTTCGACCTGGGCCTCTTACCTCGGCCCCTACCCCTCGAGCCTGGCCAGCAGCCGGATCGCACTCCAGGCGCGCCCGGGTTACCTCGCCGAGCAGCGGCTGGCCGCGGCCCTGGGCGCGGGCGACGCCCCGGCGGCCCGCGCCGCCCTGAGCGACCCGCGTTTGCCGGCCTACAGCGCGGCGGTGGGCGCGCCGCTGCTCGATGGGTTGGAGGGGCGCCCCGCGGAGGGGTTGGAGCGGCTGGCCCGGAGCCCGGTACGGCCGCTTGAGCCGTGGCAGACAGCGGTAGTCGCGGGGGAGTTGTTCCGCCAGATGGGGGAGATCGAGGCCGCCCGGCGCGAGTTCGGCCCCGAACTGGTGGACAGCCAGAACCCCGTGCTGTGGGCCTGGAGGTGGTTGTACCCGCCGCGACCGGCGGATGACCGCATCGCGGTGGCCGACGACAATGACCTGGGCTACCTGCGGGGCTTTTACCTGGGGGGATATGAGCCTTCGCTGGACGCAACCGTGCGCTGGGCCAGCGGCGCGTCGGCGCTGCGCTTCCCCCAGGCGGGTGTTGGCGCGCCCCGGCAACTCTGTCTGCGCCTGGGGGGCGCCTGGCCCGCGGATCTGCCCTTGCCGACAGTCGAGGCCTATCTGGACGGGGCGGCCCTGGGCGCCATTGCCCTTACCCGTGAATTGCGGGTGGTCTGTCTGGAGCTACCGGCGCGCCCGCCCGGGGCGACTTACGTGGTGGAGATCCGCGCCCCCACGTTCGTCCCCGGCGCGCTCGACCTGATCGCCCAGCAGGGGCCGCAGGAGGGCCAGTTGCGCCTGCTGGCCTACCAGCTCGACTGGGCCGAGGTGAGGTAAAGATGCGGTGAAGGCCACGTTGGTCAGCAGGCTGGAACGTGCAAGCTCCCCGCGGGCTTGCAACTGGAGCGATGTGGAGGTGAAGGCCACGCTGGTCAGCAGGCTTGAACCATACCTTGCAGGGAACGCATGAACCAGGCCCCGCGTCCGCTGTCTGCGCGCGTATTCACACTGCTCCTGGGAGCGAGGGCAGTGTGCCCGCGTAGCCGCGACGAGGGCGGGACGCCCTCGCTCCCAGGCTCGCGTGTGACCCCAGATGTGAACCGTTACCCATATGCGTTGCTGCCACTGGCGCTGATCACCCTGGCGGGGCTGGGGCTGCGCCTGCTGGTGTGGCGCTGGCGCGAGTTTCAGCCCCTCGGGGGCGACGAGCAGGAGTATTTCAACGCGGCGCTGATCCTGTTGCGCGAATGGCGCTACCAGGAACTGCTGTTCATGCGCCCGCCCGGCTACCCCCTGTTCCTGGCCGCGAGCATCGTGCTGGTGGACTCGCTGGTGCAGAACATGCGGCTGGTGCAGGCGCTGGTGAGCGCCGCGACCATTCCGATGGTCCATCTCTTGACCCGAGAAGTGGCCCTGACCCTCGACCTGCCAATCATCCGAGCGCGGCGGGCGGGCCTGGTGGCGGCGCTGCTGACAGCGTTGAGTTACACCCTGGCGGCCAATGCTACGGAACTGCTCGCCGAGACGCTGTTTCTTTTCGCTCTGACCACGAGCTTCTGGTTGCTGGTACGGGCGGGCCGCCATGGCGCGGCGTGGCGCGCCGGCGTGGCGGGGATGGCGGTGGGCCTGGCCAGTCTGGTGCGCTCGATGGCCCTGCCGCTGCTGCCCCTGGGGGGCCTCTGGCTGTTCATGGGGCGCGGCGGGGCGGCGTGGCGCCTGGCAGCCACGTTCACGCTGGCGGGCTGTCTGGCCATTCTGCCCTGGACCGTCCGCAACTACCTGGTCTACGGCGGCCTGATCCTGATTGACACCACCGGCGCGGAGAACCTGTGGCTGGATAACGATCCGGCCGGACGGGAGGCGGTCAAGGCGCAATTGTTCGCCCTGGGGGAGGACCGGCTGGCGCGACAGCAACTCGCCGCGCGGGCGGGCTGGGCAGCGATCCGGGACGATCCGGCGCGGTTCGCGGCCAGGGCATGGGGCGAATTGCTGCGGTTCTTCGCCCTGGAACACGCCGATGATATGCGCGCCCGCCCGCAGATCTGGGTGCGTCCGGCAGATGTGTGGCTGCGCCTGATTCTCGGCGATGGGCTATGGCTGCTGCTGGCGCTGGCCGGCGGCTACGGTCTGGCGCGGGGGTTGCCGCCGCCATCGGGGGCGGAAGAGGGGTGGCGCGCCGCGCCGCGTTCCCCGGCGTGGCTGCTTGCGCCGTGGGCGCTGTATGTTATTCTGACCACGCCGGTGTTTCACGTGGAACTACGCTACCGTCTGCCCCTGTACCCGGCCCTGTTGCCCTTCGCCGGGATAACGCTGGCGCCCCGGCGCGCGCCATTCACGGCCCGGCAAGCCCAACATCCCAATGCCCCCCGCCCTGCCGGGCGCCAGGCCCCCGGCGCCACGCCGGGGGCAACCAGCGCGCCCGTCCAGACGGGCGCCGGCCGGAAGGGCGCGCGCCGGTCCGCGCGCGGGTATGTGGCCCTGCTGGCGCCCCTGGCCGTGCTGACCCTGACGCTCCTCCACGCGAACTACGTGGCCCTGGGCTGGCAACTGGGGGCGAAGCACTGGCATCTGGCGCGCGCCGAGGCGGCCCTGGAGCGTGGCGACGCGGCGGCGGCGCGGCGCGCCGCCGAGGCGGCCCTGGCACGCGACGAAGGCTCGGCCCTGGCGCGCATCGCTCTGGCGCGCGCCGATCTGCTGAGCGGCAATCTGACCGCCGCGCTGGCGCGCCTCGACGCGGCGGTGGCGGCGCTGCCCGACCATCCCCAGGCGCGCGTGCTGCGGGGCGACGTGCGTCGGGCGCTCGGCGACACGGCCGGCGCGCGCGCCGATCTGGCCTACGAAACCGCCTCGCTCCAGGATCTCCAGCGCTGGCTCTGGGAACGGGGCGTCACTCCGCCCCCGGCGCGGCTGCTCCCCGGCGATGGGCTTGACCTCGGCTTCATCGCCGGGTTCCACGGGCCTCGTCCCGGCGAAGAAGGGTTTCGCTGGACCACCGGCGCGGCGCGGGTGCGGTTGAGCCGCGCAGAGGGCGCGCGGGAGGTGCGCCTGCGTCTGGCCTCGGGCCGGCCCGCGGACGCCGCGCCGGTGACGGTGACCCTGTGGGCCGGCCCGGCCCTGGTGGGCCGGGCCACGATCGGCCCGGCGTGGTCCGAGCACACCTTCACCCTCCCGGTGGGGATCTGGACCGGCGATGAGGTGGTGCTGGAACTCCGCGCGCCGACGTTCACGCCCCGGGAGTTTGACCGGGCCAGCCCTGACGGACGGCGTCTGGGGGTGAAACTGGCCATGGTGGAGGCGCTTCGGTGAGACAAACGGCTGCGAGAATATCTCTTTGCATCCCGTCGGTCGGCGGCGCAGCCGCATGGACGGCTGGTATAACCAGAACAGGACCAGCGTATGAACCTGACACCCAAAGAGCGAGCCGATGCCCTGATTGCCCAGGGGCGCGCGTTGTTGGAGCAGGGGGACCTGGCCCGGGCCACCGACCTGTTGAACCAGGCGGTGCGCCTCTACTGGGCCGCGGGTGAACAGTACGCCGCCGCGGCGCAGATCGGCAACTACGGGTGGGCCCTGCGGCGCAAAGGCCGTCCGGACCTGGCGCGCCCCTACCTGGAGCAGGCCGCCGCCCTGTTCGAGCAACTCGGTCTGAAGGACTTCGCCGAGCGCCACCGTTTCGCCGCCGAAGACGTCAACCCCGGGGTCACCGAGGAGTTACTGGCCAGCCTTCCGCCCGCGGTGCTCGGGGCGCTGGAACGGGGCGACGGCGCGGGCCTGCAGTTCGCCCTCGACGCCCTGCCGCTGGCCGAGCGCAACCTGGTGCTTGAGCGACTGGCCGCAGCCGGCGTGATTGCCCCCCTGGATGGCGAAGACGCCGACGGTCGTGAGGAGGCGTTGCGGCAGTTCGAGCCGCTGTTGCAGGGCATTGCCGCGGTGGCCCGCGGCGACGCCGGCGAACGGGCCGAGGTGGAACTGGCGCTGCGCGACATCGAGCGCAAAGGCTGGCGCCTCCGCCGGGCCGCCGAACGGATCTGGGCCGGCGAACGGCGCCTGGACCGGCTCAGCGAGGACCTGGACGACCTGGATCGCGCCATGGTGGAGCGCATCCTGGCCATCCTCGATGAAGACCAGGCGGCGCCGCCACATCCTGCTGAGTGACAGAGGAGTTTGTTAGCGCGAATAGCCGTTGGGTGAACCTGGGAGCGCGGGCCGCCCGCCCGCCGGATTCTGAGCGGGCAAGCTGCCCGCGCTCCCGGCCTATGGTCACCTCAGCCGTCCATGCGGCTCCGCCGCACAACGCCGCAATGAAAAGAAGGTTATTCCTGGGAGGGTTGCGCCCTCCCAAACCCTCCCGCGGGTGGGGGCATTGGAGAAACCCGGTTTCCCCATGTCCCTGCGGGGCGGGGGCGTGGGGAAACCCGGTGTCCCCACATCCCTCTTCGAGAGCCTCTGTTCACGTTAGTCGTCCATGCGGCTGCGTCGCACAACGCCGCGATGAACATACGGTTGTTCCTGGGAGGGCTGCGCCCTCCCAGACCCTCCCGTAGGTCGGGGCCCGGGTGCGCGGGCCTCCGGCCCGCAACCGCAAGGGGATAACAGGGTTCTCCTGGGAGGGCGAAGCCCTCCCAAACCCTCCCGCGGGTGGGGGCATGGGGAAACCGGGTTTCCCCATGCCCCTCTTCGAGAGCCTATGTTCACGTTAGCCGTCCATGCGGCTCGCGCCGCACACCGACGGGATGAACATACTTCTTGGGAGGGCTACGCCCTCCCAAACCCTCCTGCGGGCGGGGGTGGGGGGAAACCGGGTTTCCCCATTCCCCTGCCCCAGCAGCTTATTTTCACGTTAGGGCGAAAGAGGGTTCGCCTCCTACTCCTACCGCGCCCGGAACACCACGGCGGCGCGCTGATCCGGCGCGCCGTTCACGTATACGGTAGTGGTGGCGCCGGCAACATTGCCTGTCTGGGGCGTCCAGAAGAGCACGACGCTCCAGGTCGAGGCCCCCAGGCCACAGCGCCCGGCATAACCGCTGGCATCGGTCTGGTTCTGGTAACTGTGGTCGCCGTTGTTGATGCCCAGGACGGCTCCGGCGATTGGTCCGCCGGGGCCAAGGACCTGAATATCAATGCACGAGGCGAACTGACCACTGTTGCCGCTGCCATCGAAGCTTTTGCGTTGCGCGACGCCGAAGGCGCCGCTGGATCGCGCCGGGGGACGGGGGGCAGCGGTTGGACGGCGTGGAGGGAGCGCCGCTGGCGTCGGCGTGGCGGGGGCGGTGGCAGCGACGGGCGGGTTCAGCTTGCGTGCCAGGCGCTCCAGACAAGACCGGGCCGCATCACTCGTCTGGAGCGCCATGGCCCGCTCGCAGAACCGAAGCCCTTCCTGCCAGCGGGCCGCGGCGCCGTCATCCGCGGCAGTATCGCCGGCCTGCTCGAACACGCTCGCGGCGGCGAGCAAGCCGGTCGCTGCAATCTGCTCCGCGCCGGGCAGGCGCGGCTCGGTGACGGCGGCCGCGCTAGCCCGCCCGGCCAGCGCGCGGGCCATGTCGAGCGCCGAAGGGTCCTCGGCGATCGGCTCATGCGCCAGGACGGCCAGCCGCAGATCCTCGACGGCCAGGAGCGTAACCAGCGCGCCCTCCAGAGCAAGCAATTCGTCGCGCAGCGCCGGCTCGTCCGGGCGGAGGGCCAGGGCCAGGCCCACCTGGTCGAGGGCCGCGCGGAGCGCTCGCGCTTCACCGGGGGCGGCGGCGATGGCCTCGCGGGCCAGACCCATCCGCGCGCGCGCCAGCAACTCCACGCGCGCCGCATCCAACGGAGCGCCGAGCATCTCCACGATGGCGGCGTGGTCGCCGCGATCCAGGGTGGTCCGGGCATCGCGGAGCGCGGCAACCTCCACCGGCGTAGCCGGATCGTTCGGGGAAGGCGTGGCAACCGGCCCCGCCGGCTCTGCGCAGGCTGCCAATGCGACGGTCAGCACAACCACGGCGATCAGCTTGCATACGCGCACCATGGGAGATCCTTTCGTAGCTGGCAGGGGCATGGGGAAACCGGGTTTCCCCATGCCCCTGCTACCAGTTGTCGTTTTGAAATGGTCTTTTACGTTTCGCTGCATGGTTGAGGGCAGCCTACGCCTGCCCCCGCCTCTCCCAAACAGGGGAGACGTGGAGGGGTTGCGCCCCTCCAAAAGCCCCGCCGAGACGATGTCTCGTCGGAACATCGGGGTGATCGGTCGGGTCACGGCGCGGCGCCATCATCTGCCGGGGCCGCGACCTGCACACAGAAACGCACCTGGGGGCCGACGCGCACAATCTCCCCCGGTTCGAGCGGTTCGGGCGCGCCCGGCGTCAATCGCCGCCCTGGTTCGCCGACCATGGTGCCGTTGGTGCTCTCCATGTCGGTGATCTCCAGGCGATCGCCGATCAACGCGAGGCGAGCGTGTAACCCCGAAACCCAGCCACTGGCAATGCAGACGTCGCAGCCGGGATCGCGCCCCACGGTGATCTGGCGGCTGCGCACGGGCCACACCCGGCGCTCACGGCCATCCCAGACCACTACCTCCAGCGCCGGCAAGGCGCCGGTCACACGCCGCGCGGTCGTCACGGCGCCCGGGGCGCGGTAGCGTCTGGTGCTGTCCGCCGAACGTTCGGGAGCGCCGGAGCGCGACCGGCGCCGCCGGATGACCGCCATCGCTCCCACGACCAGCGGCAAGGCCCCCAGTCCCACCCACCAGACGGAGAAGGGTTGGTCGGCGGCCGGGAGGTCAAAGGGAGCCGTGGCGGGCGCGCCGCAGCCGGTCATGGTGAGTTCGTGTTTGCCAGGGGCCAGGCGCTCCGTGTCCACCCGCACCTGGAGCGGCGCGGTCGCCTCCAACCAGTCGGCGAGGCGCTGGTCAACGGCCATGTTCCGCGCGGGAAGCGCCGCGCTGTCGGCGGCGGCGTAGGTCAGGTAGAGCGCGCCCAGGTCGGCTGCCAGGGGCGCGAGCGGGCCGCGCGCCTCTACACCGGTGGCCCCCAGGTCCACCACGGCCGTCGCCAGATCGGCCGGCGGCGGCAGGCCGGCGGCAGCGGGGGCGCTGGCGGCAAAGAGCGCCAGCGCCCGCGGCCCCACCGGGGCCTCTGCCAGCGCCTCGGCGGCCAGCCGCAGTGCCTGGCTCAGGGCGGGCGGCTGTTCGTCGAGAGGGCGAGGGGCGGCAACGAGCGCGCCGAGGGCCCGCCGTGCGGCCACCCCATCAGCGCTAAGCGGCAACGCAACCCGCGCAGTGGCATCGAAGGCCACCAGACCGGCCAGCGAACCGGGCGGCAGCCGGTCGAGCAGCGCGCTCGCCCGCGTGAGCGCATCGCGCAGGCGGGTGCTGTGGGGCGTGCCGGTTTCGTCCATCACCGGCGTCGTCTCGAGCACCACCACGAGGGCCAGCGGAACCGCGGAACGGACTGGCGCGCTTACGGGGTAGGGTACGCCGTCAATCGTCGCCGTCAGCGCAGGGGTTAGCTCGCCAGGACAGATGAGTTCGGCGAGGAGGCTGGTGGGGGCAACTTCGGCGACGCGGAGGGCGGGGGGCGCTTCCTGGGCAGAGGCTGTGGCGGGAACGACGCTCAACAGCAGGAGCGCGACCAGGGCAAGGCGGGAACACAGGCACATAGGGTTCACCTCCGGGAAGTGAGCGTGATCCACCCTATGTACCGCTCGCGAACGCCGCATGATGCGCCGCGAAGCGCGGGGGCGCTGGAGCGTGCGCGCAGTCAGGCCGCGCATAGCGCCCCCTATGCGGGGAACGTTTTCACCTTTAGGCATGTTTCAAAACCTGCGGTTTGCGCTTGACAGTCTGGCGGGGAGATGTGGAGGGGCCAGGCCCCTCCAC
>DAOTYR010000415.1:0-2112 GCA_034434655.1 Chloroflexaceae bacterium | reverse complement strand
GGTGCTTGGCTGTACCCACTTCCCGGCGCTGCGCCCGCTGATCGCCGCGGCCGCGCCGGAAGCGACGATCATCGATACGGGGCCGGCGGTGGCCGCGCAGACGTCCCGGGTCGCCACGGCAGCCGGCATTGGCCCCGGGCGCGGAACCATGCGCTGCGCCACCACCGGCGATCCGGCCCTGGTGGCCCCGGCCCTCGCGCGGGTGTGGGGTGCCCCGCTGCCGCTTGAAGGTCTACGCGACCTCTAAGCAGTCGTTGTTAGCACGAAGAACCGTTCGGTTGACCTGGGAGCGCGGGCGGCCCGCCCGCCGGGTCCTGCGCGGGCAAGCTGCCCACGCTCCCGGCGCCGTACGGCTGGACCCAGAATGAATCCGCTACCCATGGTCCTTTGGAGCGGGGGTGTGGGGAAACCGGGTTTCCCCACACCCCCGCCCGCGGGAGGGTTTGGGAGGGCGCAGCCCTCCCAGGAACAACCGTATGTTCATCCCATCGCGGTGCGACGCAGCCGCATAGACGGCGCTCGCCCGCGCAGGCGGGCTTCGCATCCCATAGCCGAGGGCTTTAGCCCGACGGCTAGACTGGCATAGCGGATGAATTTCTCAAAGACCATTAGCCCCACGGCCAGCCCGGTATACCGGATTAATTTCCCAGGCATGGTTCAAACGCACGCGACAGTTCGCCTCGACACGGGACCACAGGGGAGGGTGTGGAGGGGCCAGGCCCCTCCACACCTCTCCGCCAGCCGTCCATGCGGCTGCGCCGCACAACGCCGCGATGAACATACGGTTGTTCCTGGGAGGGCTGCGCCCTCCCACACCCTCCCGCGGGTGGGGGCATGGGGAAACCCGGTTTCCCCATGTCCCTGCGGGGCGGGGGCGTGGGGAAACCCGGTTTCCCCACACCCCTCTTCGAGAGCCTATGTTCACGTTAGGAGACATGTGAACACTTACCTCCCCAAAGGGTCGGAGGCGGCAGTGCCGCCGCCGACCCTTTGTGTGCTTGCTGGCGGCGATCCCTGTCATTTGACCTTCTTCCAGAAACCCGGCATGATGAAAGATAGCTCCCAGACGGGGAGTTGGGGAGGATGCGTCCTCCCAGAAACCGTTTCACAGGCCGGTCCTCGCCTGGTAAGGCCGCGGCAGAGGCCCCCAACAACAGCACAAGGAGTTCGATAGATGGCACAGCACTGGACAATTGACGCCATGCCCGATCAGCGTGGCCGGCTGGTGGTGATCACCGGGGCCAACAGCGGCATCGGCTTTGAAGCGGCAAAGGCCCTGGCGGGCAAGGGAGCGCGCGTGATCCTGGCCGTGCGCAGCGCGACGAAGGGGCAGGCCGCTATCGAGAAGATCCGCGCCGCCCATCCGCGGGCGCAGGTGGAGCTCGAAATGCTCGACCTGGCCGATCTGGCCAGTGTGCGGGCCTTCGCGGAGCGCTTCTCGGCGCGCTACAGCGCCCTACCGGTGCTGATCAACAACGCCGGGGTCATGGCGACACCCTATCGCCGCACTGCCGATGGGTTCGAGTTGCAGTTCGGCACGAACCATCTGGGACACTTCGCCCTGACCGGCTTGCTGCTGCCGGCCATTCTGGCCGCGCCGGGGGCGCGGGTGGTGACAGTGAGCAGCATGGCCCACAGCTTCGGGCAGATTGATTTTGACAATCTGGACGGCTCGAAGGGCTACCAGCGCTGGGCGGCGTATGGCCAGAGCAAACTGGCCAATCTGCTCTTTGCCTACGAGTTACAGCGGCGCTTCGCGGCCGCGGGCGCCGCAGCGATCAGCCTGGCATGCCACCCCGGTTATGCCGACACCGAGTTGCAGAAGGTCGGCCCGCGGATGGACGGCTTCGCCTTTGGTGAAGTGCTTTCAGGGCTGATCAATCGCGTCTTCGCCCAGAGCGCCGCAATGGGGGCCCTGCCGACGCTCTACGCTGCCACGTCCCCCGAGGCCCACGGCGGCGACTTTATCGGCCCCGATGGATTCGGCGGCGCGCGCGGCTACCCGGTGCCGCAGCGTTCCAACGCTCGCTCCTACGATCCGGAGCTGGCCCGCCGGTTGTGGGAGGTCTCCGAGCAACTGACCGGCGTGCGCTACGCCTTCCCTGCCGAGGT
>DAOTYR010000414.1:0-24098 GCA_034434655.1 Chloroflexaceae bacterium | reverse complement strand
GGGGCGGTTCACGAACCGCCCCTACCTGCATATTGACGGGGTGACCACACCCGGTCGCCCCGTGCGCGATCAGGGCAGCCAGCGGTACTCCAGATACGGCGTGGGCGGGTTGGTGATCGCCCGCAGGCCCAGCGGATCGGCCTGGGTCGCGGGCGCGGCCAGGCGCGCGGCCAGCAGGGCGCGCAGCGAACTGCTGCGCGTGTAGCGCACCACCAGCGCCGTCTGCAAGCCGGCCAGGTTCTTCGCGCCGGCGATGGCCTCCTCCAGATTGCCGAGTTCGTCAACCAGGCCCAACTCCAGCGCCTGTGAGCCGGTGTAGATCCGTCCGTCAGCGATCTCGCGCACCCGGGCCTCTGGCAGCCCCCGCCCCTCGACAATAACCTTCACGAAGCCGTCAAAGGCCTCGTCCACGATGGACTGCAACACCCGGCGCTCCTCATCGGTCGGCGGGCGTGTCGGCGAACCGATGTCCTTCAACTCGCCCGACTTGTAGACGAAGGTGGCCAGCCCGAGCTTGTCGAAGGCTTCTTCGTAGTTGACCAGCGAGAGGATGACGCCAATGCTGCCGGTCAGCGTATCGGGATTGGCGTAGATGCGCTGGGCCGGGGTGCTGATGTAGTAGCCGCCACTGGCCGCAGCGGGACCCATCGAGACGACCAGGGTCTTGCCCGCCTCGCGCAGGCGCCTCAGAGCGGCGTGGAGTTCGCTGCTCGCCACCACGCTGCCACCGCCGCTGTTCACCCGCAGCACCACGGCCTTGACGCGCCCATCACGCTCGGCCTGGCGGATCTGGCTGAGCAGTTGTTCATGCGAGAGTTGCAGACTGAAGGCGTCGGCTGGCGCGCCGATCACGCCGCTGACCTCGATGATCGCGATCCGATCCTGCCCCGCTCCTTCAACGATCTGCTCTTCCCAGCGACTGGCGGGGAGCGGCCCCGCCACACCGGCCCCGCCGCCTCCGGCGCGCAGGAGCAGCCACAGCCCCCCCAGCGGCAGAATGGCGCAGGCCAGCACCACACCGATAATAATCGAAAGGGCGATCAACCAGCCGCGCCCGGCGGATGGTCTGGGTTGTGCGTCCATAGGTATGGTATCCTCCTGATACTAACGTGAACATCGTTCGCCGCGTTCAGCCCCCCTCCCAGCCTCCCCCCGCTGGGGGGAGGAGCCGGGTGCCCGCCCCCAGTGGGGGCGGGTCCGGGCGGGGGCCGGCGCCGTGCCCGCGGCGCCGTGGCGCGGGCACGGCGCCCGCGCTCCCAGGTCATATTCATCGCGGCGTGGTGCGCCATGCGCATGACCGTCGCACGTGACCCTACGCCCGCGGCGTGGGGGGTGGGGAAACCGGGTTTCCCCACGCCCCCGCCGGCGGGAGGGCCTGGCCTTCCCGCAGGGGTAGAGAGAAACCAGGTTTCCCCTTACCCCCGCCCGGAGGTTTCACAGTGCCATACGCTTACGTTCGCGCCTACAGGGCTACGCCCTCCGCGCCACCCCTGAAACCGATGCGTAGACTTTTACCCGTCATTCTCCTGGCGCTCCTGGTCGCCTCGCTTGCGCTGAATGGCTATCTGTTCCAGCAAGCGCGCATGTACTACCTCCTGCTCAACAGCACCCGCCTCGACCCCCTCGGTCTCGGCGCCTTCGCGGACGAGGCTCCGCCACCGCAGCATCCGGGGCAGCGCGTGGTGGTGTTCTTCGGCGACTCGCGCGCCGCCGAGTGGCCCGCGCCGGATGTGCCGGAAGACATCATCGTTGTCAATCGCGGCATCGGCGCGCAGACGACAACCCAGGTGGCCGGGCGCTTTGCTCGCCACGTCGCTCCGTTGCGCCCGGACACGCTCATCGTGCAGGTTGGCATTAATGACTTGAAAACCATCCCCCTGTTTCCTGAGTACCGTGAAACGATCATTCGGAATTGCAAAGCGAACCTGCAGACGATCGTGAACCTGGCGCTGGAGACCGGGGTGCGGGAGGTTATTCTGACCACGGTGTTTCTCCCTGGCCCGCTGCCGCTGGAACGCCGGCTCCTGTGGGGAGATGCGGTGACCGTGGCGGTAAACGAGGTCAACGCGTATCTTCGATCCCTGGCAGGCGATCGGGTGATGGTGTTCGACGCCGCCCGGATCCTTTCGGAAGGATCCGGCGGCACCCTGGCCCGCTATAGCCGCGACTATTTGCACCTGAACGCGGACGGGTACGCCGCGCTCAACCGGGAACTGGGGCCCATGCTACGCCGGTGAAGCAGAGTATGCAAGGTACGGGAAAACCCGGTTTCCCCACCCGCTGCCAGGGGGCGATGGTCGCGTCAGGGCAGCGGTCTGCCACACCCTTGCGTTGCGCAGGCAGGGGGGAAACCGGGTTTCCCTCCGCCTGGGGAAGCGGCGGAGGGCCAGGCCCTCCGCGATGCCGTTCGTCCGCCCGCGGCGGGGGCGCGCCCTGGCGCAGCCAGCAGGAGTCTGCCGTCGCGGGCGGAACAGAGTTCTCCTGGGAGGGCTGGGTCCTCGCAAACCCTCCCGCGGGCGGGGGCCTGGGTGCGCGGGCCTCCGGCCCGCATCCGCAATGGGATAAACAGTTTGTCCTGGGAGGGCAAAGCCCTCCCAAACCCTCCCGCGGGTGGGGGTATGGGGGAACCTGGTTCCCCCATGTTCACGTTAGAAGCGCCGCTCCATTGAACCCGCGCCATGGGCATCACGCCGCCGCGGCAGTCTGACAACGCGGACAGAGGCCGAAGAGTTCCACCAGATGCGCAATGATGCGATAACCGGTCTGCTGTTCAAGGTTCTGCACAAGCGCCTGCATCCCGCAGTCGTCGAAGCGCACCAGGTCACCGCAGTGGGTGCAGATCAGGTGATGCCTGTGACCCGAACCGAGGGTGTAGCGATGGCACTCCTCCAGCCCGTGGATGCGCTGAATCAGCCCCAGGTCACTCAACAGACGCACGGTGCGGAAGATACTGGCGATCCCCGGTGACTCCCCGCGGGTGAGGAGCCATTGCTCAATCTCATGCACACTGAAAGCGCGGGGATGCGCGACGATGGCCTTGAGCACCGCCAGCCGCGGCCCGGTGACCTTGTAGCCTGCCTCGGCCAGTTGTTCGGCCAGATCGGTAACGGCCTGAGGAAGGATATCACGGCGCGCATCCAGGTAACGGCTCATAGCTTGTTCTCCCCTGTGTTGACGGCCCTCAGCGTCAGGTTCCTGATTGTACCATGCTACGGTTTTTCGCTTGTTCTAACGTGAACATGGGGGAACCAGGTTCCCCCATACCCCCACCCGCAGGAGGGTGAGGACGCAGTCCTCAAGCAGGAGCGTGGGGCAACCCGGTTGCCCCACGCCCCCGCCCGCGGGAGGGTGTGGGAGGGCTACGCCCTCAAGCAGGGGCATGGAGCAACCCGGTTGCCCCATGCCCCCGCCCGTGGGAGGGTGAGGACGCAGTCCTCAAGCAGGAGCGTGGGGCAACCGGGTTTCCCCACGCCCCCGCCCGCGGGAGGGTCTGGGCGGATTGCGCTCTCACGCCGGGGTGTGGGGAGACCGGGTTTCCCCACACTCCGGCCTGCAAGAAGGTCTGGAAGGGCTACGCCTTCCCGGGAAAACCCTGAGCGCACTGCGCGAGCAGAAATGATAATTTCTCTCAATATTGACAGACATCCCTCACAATGATAGAATCATTCACCAGAGATATGGTATCATCTGCAACATGTGAACGGCAAGGTTCCTTGATGCCCCTGTACGTTTACACCTGCCCTGAGTGCGAGATAGAACTCGAAGAACTGCGCCCCGCCTGGCGCGCCGATGACCCGCTGGAGTGCCCGGTGTGTCATGGCCTCTGTGTACGCGAGTTTCGCTCGTTCAGCGTGCGGTCGCGCGCCGCCGCGGCGCCAATCTACGCCTCGCCCCAGCAGGTGGCGCGGGTCGTCCATGGTCTTGATTGCTCTTGTTGCCGTCCGCGCCGCCGCTGAGGGCCAGGCTTCCGAACCCGCAGCGATACGCTTCACAGGCAGGGACCGCCGGCATCATCCCTACGGGCGGGAGATGGGGCAATCGGGTTGCCCCGTCTCCCGCCATCTAGCTTCTTGTCGGCTGAGGTGAACATACCCCCGCCCGCGGGAGGGTCTGGGAGGGCTTTGCCCTCCCAGGCACAATCTTCTTTATCTCGTCGGTGTGCGGCCTGGCCGCATGGGCAACCCAATGCTAGAGAGGAACGCAAGGTGCGCCAAAGATCTGCTCAACCGGTTCCGATGACGATCCTGACCGGCTTTCTCGGCGCTGGAAAGACGACGCTGCTCAACCGCATCCTGCATGCCGACCACGGTCTGCGCGTGGCCGTTCTGGTGAACGACTTCGGGACGGTCAATATTGATACGCAACTGGTCGTCGGCGTAGAGGGCGAGACCATCTCCCTTGCCAACGGATGCATCTGCTGCAGCATTCGCGGCGATTTGCTGAACACGGCCCTGCAATTGCTCGACCGGCCCGAACCGCCGGAGTATCTGCTCATCGAGACCAGTGGCGTCAGTGATCCCTGGGCCGTGGTAGAGACCTTCGAGATGCCCGAGCTAAGCCCCTACTTCAACCTCGACAGCGTGATTACGGTGGTGGACGCCGAGTATGCCCTCCAGCAACGGCACTACGAGGACCTTATCGTTGACCAGGTCAGCGCCGCCGATATCGTGGTGCTCAGCAAAGTAGATCTGGTCACGCCCGAGCAACGCGCCGCGGTGGAACAATGGGTGCGCCGGATCGTGCCCCGCGCGCGCATTCTGCCCGCGGTGCACGGCGATGTGCCGTTGAACCTGCTGCTCAACGTGGGGCGCTATAAGCTGGACATACCGCTCGCCAGGCCGCACCCCCACCACGACCACGAGCACGGCGCGCACTGCGACCACGACCACGAGCACGGCGCGCACTGCGACCACGACCATCACCACGATCATCGCAAGGATTTTGACACCTGGACCTATAGTAACGACCGACCACTGGCGCTCAAACCGCTCCGTGACGTGGTGCTGAACCTTCCCCTGGCGATCTTCCGCGCCAAGGGCCTGATCTATCTAGCAGAAGTTCCCCAGCGTCGCGCCATCCTTCAGGCGGTCGGTCATCGCGTCAATGTTACCCTGAGCGAACCCTGGGGCGATCTAGCGCCGCGGACGCAACTGGTCTTTCTGAGCACGCCGGGCGACCTCGATGCTGCTGCGCTCCAGGCCGCCTTCGACGCCTGTCTGGCCGATCTGCCCGCCGAGGCTGAAGTGGCTGCGCAGCAAACCTGGTTTCGAGGCGCGACGGCATGAATCTGGTGTGAACATAGGCCGTTCATGGGAGGGTATGAGAGGGCGCAGCCTTCGCGCAAGGGGTGAGGGGAAACCGGGTTTCCCCAGCCCCTCATTCGGTGGGAGGGTTCGCGCAAGGGGTAAGGGGAAACCGGGTTTCCCCAGCCCCTCATTCGGGGGGAGGGTCCGGGAGGGCCTGGCCCTCGCGCAAGGGGTGTGGGGAAACCGGGTTTCCCCAGCCCCTCACCCGGTGGGAGGGTCTGGGAGGGCGGAAGCCCTCCCAGGAACAACGTTGTTCATCCCCTTCGTGTGCGGCGCAGCCGCATGAGGGTCTGACGATGATCAAGGAGGTGTATCCATGAAGAAGCATTGGACCCCGGGGCGCCTGCCGGCGCTCCTGATCATAGCCGCGCTGAGCGTGATCCTGGCGGCCTGCGGCGGCGCGCCCGCCGCGCAGCCCACTGCGCCCCCCGCGGCGACAGAGCCTACCGTCCCCCCCGCTGCGCAGTCCACCGAGGCCCCTGCCGCGGCGCAGCCAACCACTGCTTCCCCCGCAGATGCTCAAGCCCTCAAGGTTGTGGCAACCTTCAGCATCCTGGGCGACTTCGTGCAGCGTGTGGGCGCTGATCGGGTGGCGTTGACCACGCTGGTCGGACCCGGCGGCGACGCGCATACCTACGAACCGACCCCGCGCGACAGCGCCACGCTGGCCCAGGCCGACATTCTCTTCGAGAACGGTCTGGAGTTCGAGTCATGGCTCGATCAACTCTACGAGGCCTCCGGCTCGAAAGCCCGACGGGTGGCGGTGAGCGAACGCATCACCCCCCTGCCCGCCGCCGAGATGGCTCATGAGCACGACCATGCCCTGGAGCATGCCTGCGAGCACTTCGCCGATCCACCCACGGCGGTGACCGCGGGCGCGGGGGCCGCCATTCCGGATGACCATACCCACTATCAGATCGCTCTGAGCGGCGGCGCCGGCGACGTTGCGCTGACGCAGGCCGAAGCGGGCGAGGTGACCTTCTATCTCGGGACGGAGGCGCCCTTTGCCGTCCTGGCGGGCGCCTCCCCCGTCAGCCCTGAAAAGACCAGGACGGTGGGTGACGAATGCGCCGCCATCGCCGTCGCCTATACCTACGACCTTGCGCCTGGCGACTACACCGTGCGCTTTGGTCCCGGCGCGGGCGAGCGGGTGGCGCTGGTGTGGGAGCTTGCCGGCGAGCTTATGCGCGGCGAGGAGGAAAAAGATGCCCACGGCCACAGCCACGGCGAGTATGACCCGCACGTCTGGCAGGACCCGAACAATGCCATGCTGATGGTCGAGGCCATCCGCGACGCGCTGGTGGCCGCCGATCCGGCCAATGCCGCGACCTACGAGGCTAATGCGGCCGGCTATCTGGCCGAACTCAAAGCACTGGACGCCTTCATCCAGCAGGAAGTGCAGCAACTGCCGGAGGAACGGCGCAAGCTGGTCACCAACCACGACACCTTTGGGTACTTCGCCTATCGCTACGGCTTCACGGTGGTCGGCACCGCCCTGGGCACGACCACCGAGCGGGCCGATCCCGCGGCCGGTGAGATCGCCCGGCTGGTCGAGGAAATTCGCGCTTCGGGCGTGCCGGCGATCTTTGTCGAGAATGTCAGCAACCCGACGCTGATGGAGAACATCGCCCGCGAGGCTGGCGTGACGTTGGCCCCGCCACTGTTCACCGACGCCCTGGGAACGCCGGGAAGCGAAGGGGACACCTATCTGAGCATGATGCGCTACAATGTCAGAACCATCGTCGAGGCGCTGGCAGGGTAAGGGACAAGATACGATGCCCCTGAAAAAGCTATGAACCTCTTCTACGGTCATCGCCGCTATGCGGAGATGATCCCCGACGCTCCGGCCCTGGCGATTGACCGGCTGACGGCAGGCTATCCGGGATTGCCGGCGCCGGTGCTGCGCGAGGTGAGTCTGGAACTGCCGCCAGGGGTGCGCGCGGCCCTGCTCGGGCCGAACGGCTCCGGCAAATCCACCCTGCTCAAGGCCGTGGCCGGGCTGTTGCACCCACGCAGCGGGACGATCCTGATCTACGGGAGGCCGGTGGGCGCCTGCCACCACCGGGTGGCCTACCTGCCCCAGCGCGGCGATGTGGACTGGCGCTTTCCCGTGACGCTGGAGCGCATGGTGCTGGCGGGGCGCTACGTGCATCTGGGCTGGCTGCGGCGACCCGGCGAGGAGGACCGCGCGCGGGTGCGCGCCGTTCTGGTGAAGGTAGGGCTGGAGCAGCTTGCCGGGCGTCAGATCAGCCAGCTCTCGGGTGGGCAGCAGCAACGCGCCCTGCTGGCCCGCGCGCTGGTGCAGGAGGCCGACCTGCTGCTGCTCGATGAGCCGCTGAGCGCGGTTGATGTCGCCAGCCGGCGTATCATTGACGAGGCCCTCAACGAGTTGCGCGACCAGGGCAAGACCATCCTGATGGCCACCCATCATCTAGACCGTATTCATGAGGACTTCGACCTGGCCTTCCTGCTACACGACGGCGCCCTCCGGCAGGTCTCGCGGACGCTGCCTATCCTGGAGGGGGCATGATAGACTGGCTGCTCGAACCGTTTCGCTTCAGCTTCATGCAAACCGGTCTGGCGGCGGCGATCCTGGTGGGCATCACCTGCGCGACCCTGGGGGCCTACGTGGTGCTGCGCCGTATGGCATTCATCGGTGACGCGCTGGCCCACACGGTGCTGCCGGGGCTGGTAGTGGCCTACCTCGGCGGATGGAGCCTGTTCGGCGGCGCCCTGGCAGCCGGGATGCTTACCGCCCTGGGCATCGGCTGGGTCTCGCGGCGCGGCGCGGTGCGCGAGGACACGGCCATCGGCGTGCTCTTCACGGCGATGTTCGCCCTCGGCATTCTGCTCATGAGCCGGGTGCGCTCCTTCCGCGACCTCAGCCATATCCTCTTTGGCAACGTGCTGGGGGTGCAGACGGCCGATCTGGCGCAGATGGCGGCCATCGCCGCGGGCGTGCTGCTGACGCTCTTCCTGCTGCACAAGGAACTGGAGTTGACGAGTTACGACCCGATCTACGCCGAGGTGATCGGCTTGAGCGCGGATCGGATGCGCATGGTGCTGCTGATCCTGCTAGCCTTCACCGTGGTGGCGTGCATCCAGATTGTCGGCGTGATCCTTACTTCGGCGATGCTGGTGACCCCGGCGGCGGCGGCGGCACTGCTGACCAATCGCCTGCCGCGGATGATGGGGCTGGCGGCGCTGATCGCCACTGGCTCCTCATTGATCGGGCTCTACGCCTCGTACTACGCCGATGTCGCCTCGGGGGCGGCGATTGTGCTGACCTGCACGGCGTTCTTTGGCGCGGCCTGGCTGATCCACACGCTGCGCACACGCGGCGCGGCAGGGGGATAAAGAAACGCACAGGGCGATACCCCTTGTGGGGAAGGTTCGGAGGGGCGACCAGCCCCTCCGAACCTTTTTCGCGGCGCGGCTTCGCCGCGCCGGAAGGGGCCGCAGGCCCCCGTAACCCTGGCCGCGATGGACATGCTGCCATTGGTCCTACGGCAAACTCAGCATATAGGCGATCAGATCCTCGATCTGCTCGGGCGTGAGGGCGTCTTTGAAGGTTGCGGGCATGGCCCCCGCGTTGAAGCCCTCGACGATGTAGTTATTCGGATGGGTGATCGAGACGCGCAGGTACTGGGCCGCGGTGAGGTTCGGATCGCGGGTGGCCGCTCGTGCCGCCACGCCGCTGAGGCTGGGGCCGACCAGGGTGCCGCTGCCCGGCTCGACGTGGTGGCACGAAGCGCACGTCACCGCCCCGGCGGCGAGCGCTTCAGGAGGCAGGCTGGTGAAGAGCGCGGCGCCGGCCGTCGCGTCGCCGGTGGTCTCGGGCGGGCCGATCTCCTCGGCGGTCAACGGCTCGGGAGTGGGAACCTGCGCGCCAGGCCTGACCCTGGTGGGCGGCGCGGTGGTTGGCGCCCTGGTGGCCGTAGGCGCCGTGGTGGGCGCAACCGTGGCCTGACCGGTGGCGCCTGCTCCACTCTGATCGCCACAGGCCGCCAGCAGGCCCAGACTTACCAACCCGAGCGCCAGCGCCACCACCAGGCGCCGGAAGGGCGCATCTCCAATCCGGCGCCCGCCTCCAGCACGATCGAACGTTGTATGGCGTGTATTCCTGAGCATTGCTCTTCCTCCGTGTTTATATTGCATGTCGTCCGTCCAGGCGGCTACGCCGCACCCCAACGGAAAAGGTTGTTTCTGGGAGGGCGCAGCCCTCCCAGACCTGCCCACCGGGTGAGGGGATGGGGAAACCCGGTTTGCCCATCCCCTGCTTGAGGGCCAGGCCCTCCCGCGGGCGGGGGCGTGGGGAAACCGGGTTGCCCCACATCCCTGCTCCAGCAGCCTATGTTCACGTGAGACGGTCATGCGCATGGCGCACACCGCCGCGATGAACATACGGTTGTTCCTGGGAGGGTTGCGCCCTCCCAAACCCTCCCGCGGGCGGAGGGATGGGGAAACCGGATTTCCCCATTCCCCTGCGTGGCGGGGGCGGGAACCCGGCTCCTCCCCCCAACGGGGGGAGGCTGGGAGGGGGGCTAAACGCAGCGAACGGCGTTCATCTCAGCCGTCCATGCGGCTCCGCCGCACACGAACAGGATGAACATAGGTTCTTCTTTGGAGGGCTGCGCCCTCCCAAACCCTCCCGCGGATGGGGGCATGGGGAAACCCGGTTTCCCCATGCCCCTGCTTGAGGGTCAGGCCCTCCCGCGGGCGGGGGTCTGGGGAAACCCGGTTTCCCCGTGGTCACCTTAGAGGGCAGGAAGAGCTTTAGGCGGAGGCCGATCAGGCAGAGGAAGGTGCTGGCGGATGTTGAGGGGCGCGGCGAGGAGGATCATCACCAGCGCCACGATGACAACAAGGCCGTCAGGGGAGAGCGGCAACGCTTCGTAGACCGCCCGGGGGCCGCTCCAGACAGCGCTGAAGGCGCCGGGCCAGCCCTTCGCGTCGCGGTCCCCGAGGTCGCAGAGGAAGTGTTGTTGTTCCGTGGACAACGCGGGGTGCTGGCGGGTCATTGCGCAGTGCATCAGGCACAGCAGCGGGTTCAGGACGGCAAGCGTGAGGATGCTCCAGAACAACAGCAGCGCCACGATACGCGCATGGATGCTCTCGGATGCTATCCCTCGCGCCCGGCTCATAGCGCACCCTCGTGGTGAGCGGATATAGTGGCGGGATTATATCACACTTTTGTTGGCGCGAATAATCGTTGGGGAGGAAGTACGTTTTCACATTTCTCCTGGGAGCGCGGGCATCTTGCCCGCGCTCCCGGCCTATGTTCACATCAGCCGTCTATGCGGCTGCGCCGCACAACGCCGCAATGAAAAAAGGTTGTTCCTGGGAGGGCTGCGCCCTCCCAAACCCTCCCGCGGGTGGGGGCATGGGGAAACCCGTTTGCCCCATCCCCCTGCGGGGCGGGGGCGTGGGGAAACCCGGTTTCCCCACACCCCTCTTCGAGAGCCTATTTTCACATCAGTTCCCTCGAAACCGCAAGGGCGCCGCACACGCCTCACAACGCCGCCGCCGTGACCAGGCGCTCCCCGGCGTGGCGCGCGCCGGCGATGTTGCGCGCCGCGGGCCCCAGTTCCAACTCCGCCAGCGCTCCGGTCACGTACAATCCGGGGGCCCAGCGAAGCGTCCGGTCCACTCGCGGGTAGCCGCACGGCGCCAGAGGCAGGGCATAGGTGGCGATGGCGGCATCCAGCCAGGCGCCGCCGGGGCGATGCTGCTCGAAGCCGGTCGCCAGGAGCACGCCGTCGGCCTGCAGGCCATCCCCGGCGAGTTCCAGATCCACGGCGCCATCGGCGCGCAGGCGGGCGTTCTGCACCTGGTCGCGCCGGACCTGGAGCACCCCCTCTTGTTCGGCTCGCCGGAGGGCGCGCGCCACATCGTCGGGGACGCTCCCCGGCTGGCGCGCGCCGGCAATCATGGCCCGGCGGCGCTCCAGGTTCGGTTCGGCCAGGAAGCCGCGCAACTCCTTGGGGCCGAGCCAGCCCGGGGGGCTGTCGAAATCGGCGATGCGCAGGGGATGGCGCATCAGCAGGGTTACGCGACCGGGCGTGTCGCGCGCCAGGGCGAGGGCAACCTGCGCTGCGCTGATGCCGCCGCCAATGACGGCCAGCGAGACCGCCTGAGGCAGGCATTCACGCTGAAAGCCGGCTTCGTAGAGATGCCACACCGGCCCGCCCGCGGCGCGGAGCGTCGCGGCCCAGGCCGGCCAGCGCGGCTGCTCGCTCACGCTGATAGCCAGCAGTATGCGCCGCGCCTCCAGGCGTCCCTGGTCGCTCTCGACGGCCCACCCCGTCGCGGTTCGTTGCAGAGCGCCGGCTCTCCCGCGCACGTGCAGCCGGTCGAGGCCGAAGGCGGTGATCTGCGCCCGCGCGTGGTCGCAGAACAGGTCGAGGGCGGGGCGCTGGTAACGTCCGAGGAAGGCATGTTCGCCAACGCCATGGCGCCTGGCATAGTTCCAGAGATCGTGGGGGTCGAGGGCCACGTGGTGCACCGCCGTCGAGCGCAGAAAGGCCATTCCCGTGGCTGCCGTGCAGGTTTCCCAGCGCGCCAGCAAGCGCTCGTGCGGATCGAGGATGCGCAGGCGCTCCGGCGCGACGCCGGCCTTGCCCAGCAGCACGCAGGCCAGATGCACGCCGTGGATCCCGCCGCCGATGATCAGCCAGTCGATCACCGCCGGCCCTCCACGTCTTTCAGCGTCAGGCCGCGATCGCGCAGCGTGGCCTGCAAACCCTTCTTCTCGATCTCGCGCAAGGCGGCCGCGGAGAGCCGGAGCCGCACGAAGCGTTGCTCCTCGGCCACCCAGATGCGGTGGTAATGAAGATTAGGTTCCCAGCGCCGGTTGGTGCGGCGCTTGGAAAATGAGACGTTATGCCCGTACGAGGGCTTTCGGCCGGTCAGATCGCAGCGTCTGGCCATGGAAACACTCCAGTTCACAACGTAATGACCTGATCAGGCGGATTGGGGGCCAGGGCGGCATACAGATCGGGAAAACACCCTACCTGGACGCCTGGCACCGTTCCGGTCACCCGGCAATTGCCCGGTTCACCGGCGGCCAGCCCGCGCTCAAGGGCGCACTGGTCGCACATCATCAGCAATATGCCCTGCTCGGCGGCCACCTTCGCCAACCGTTCACCCATCGGGTCGCCAGCGCGCAGCAGGTAGGTGTTGTCATCGAAGAAAAACATGCCCACGACTTGCGCGCCATGGCGCTGTTCCTCCAACTGGGGCAGAATCATTTTGCCGAGCTTGTAACTGGCCGTATGGCCGGATGTGGCGAATATGTAGGCGACCTTCATCGTCTGAGGATCCTTTCCAGGGTGACTGCATCACGGAATATGAGGAGAAGACACGGTTCCGTCCCCGTTGGCGGGGCGCGGTCGCAGGGCTTAATCAACCCATAGCGAACGGGCGCGCGGGCCGCGTTCCGAGTCTTCGACCAGGACCATCACGCGATCGCCTTCACGCACCCCGGCGTCGCGGAACAGACTGTGGTGCACATAGACATCGAAGCCCGCCTGCTCGACGCGGACGAAGAGGAACCTTCCCGCCGGATCGATGCGCAGCACACGGGCGGCCACCGGCCCATCGGGCAACGGACCGGCGTAAGGCGCGCGTTCGCGGCGCGGCGCGCCGTTGCGCGCGGCGGTGGCGCCGCCGTTCTCCCTGGCGCTTCCGCCGGTGGGCAGGCGGCCCATGCCGCTTACATCGTGAGGACAGGGGCCTTCGGGCAGCGCGGCGCCTTGCTTTCTGGCCCGCCGCTGGGCCGGACAGCGGGTCGGCTCATTGATGAACCCTTTGCTGGCATAAAACTCCTGCTCCCCGGCAGTGAACAGAAAGCGGCCCCCACACTCACGGCAGGGGATCTCCTTGTCGGCGTAGCTCATCGGCAGACTCCACGGCATGCTGGCAGGGCGGGATCAATCCAGAACTTCATCCACGCGATCGTCGTCGGTCAAGCTATCCCAGTTGCTGAAAGGATCGGGAAAGGTCGTCCAGCCCTCGGGGCCGAGGGCCAGTTCGGCATCGGTGAGCAGACAGGCGTCGAACCGGGCGCGCAGGTCGGCTTCATCCATGTCCTGACCGATCAGCACGATTTCCTGGCGTCGATCGCCCCAATCGGGATGCCAGAGGCTGGCGAGCAGAGCCTCCTCCGCCGGGTCATCGGGCACGGCATCATCGGGCAGAGAGGCCCACCAGCGCCCGCCCGGCTCGACCCGGCAGACGCCGCCCGCCTGTGACCAGACGCCGTTGTAATCCATCCGCGTCGCCAGCCAGAACAGCCCTTTGGAGCGCAATACCCCCGGCCACTCCTCGTGGATCAGCTCCCAGAATCGTTGCGGGTGGAAGGGGCGCCGCGCCCGGTACACGAAACTGGAGATCCCGTACTCCTCGGTTTCGGGAACATGTTCACCACGCAGTTCCTTCAACCATCCCGGCGCCTGCGCGGCACGCTCAAAATCGAAACGGCCGGTATCAAGGATGGTAGCGAGGGGCACACGGCCAAAACTGGCGCGCACAAGCGCTGCCTCGGGGTTGAGCTTGCGCAGCAATGCCTCAATGCGATCCGCATCAGCAGGTTCAACCAGATCGATTTTATTAAGAACCAGCACATCCGCAAATTCAATCTGATCAACCAGCAAATCCACCACCGTGCGCTCATCTTCTTCGCTCACCGCCAGGTCGCGATCGCGCAACTCATCGAGGGAGCCGAAATCGCGCAGGAAATTGAAGGCATCTACCACGGTAACCATGGTATCGAGGCGAGCCAGATCGCCCAGGCATACCCCATCGGGTCCGGCAAAGGTAAAGGTCTCGGCAACGGGAAGCGGTTCGGAGACGCCGGTGGACTCGATCAGCAAGTAATCGAAGCGTCCCTCGCGGGCGAGACGGGCCACCTCCACGAGAAGATCCTCGCGCAGCGTACAGCAGATACAGCCATTGGTCATCTCGACCAGGCGCTCCTCGGTGCGCCGCAGGGCCGCGCCGCCGCTGCGCACCAACTGCACGTCAATGTTGATCTCGCTCATGTCGTTGACGATCACAGCCACGCGCCTGCCCTCGCGATTGGCCAGGACGTGGTTGAGCAGGGTCGTTTTGCCCGAGCCGAGGAAGCCGGAGAGGACCGTAACCGGCAGCCGGCGGGAGGAGGAAGGGGATTGCGCCATAGATGATATAATATATCAATTAAACAACAAACCTGACATGAACATAGTCCCTCGGAGAAGGGGTGTGGCGAAACCGGGTTTCCCCACACCCCCGCCCGCGGGAGGATTTGGGGGCACTACGCCCTCAGGCGGGGGGATGGGGAAACCGGGTTTCCCTATACTTTCGCCCCGTGGGAGGGCGCCCTCCCCGGAACAACCTATGTTCATGCCGTCGGTGTGCGGCGGAGCTGTATGGACGACTGACCAGCAAGCCAGGCCACCTCACAGGCGCCGGTTCCTTGCCCCTGGCGGGGGCGGCGACGGCGGTTCGCCGGGCTACCCCGGGCGGGGAACGAGCGTGGAGCGACACGGGCCTGCTCCCCTTACCTCCCTGCCAGGGGGTGACCAGGTAATACCAGTTAATGATAGATTATCTCATCATGGCTGTCAAGCGGGGGATTTCCCATACGTGTTCACATTTCTCCCGGGAACGCGGGCAGCTTGCCCGCGGAGACGTGACGCGGGCGGGACGCCCGCGCTCCCACGTGCGGGTGTTACCCCAGGTGTGAACACGTACGCTTTCCCGTCATGTCCCGGATCGGCCCGGCGCGCGACGGCATCAGCAAAGCTCGGCGTTCCAGCGTAGAGGTTCGCTCAGGTCGCCAGGCGATCCTCTTCGGCGGCCCTGGCCCGACCCTCGTGGCGCGGCAGGTGGGCGGCCAGCATCTCCTGGGCGAAGTTCCGGCGCTGGCGCGCGCGCTGGCGCAGCACGGCGACCACCCCGCGGTGTGGCGCAAACAGGAAGGCCAGGCTAAAGCTGATCCCGACCATGGTCGCCATCGCGCCTGAGATGGTCGTGTCGAAGACGCGGGCCGTCCAGTAGCCGGCAAGCGCGCTGACTGCGCCGATCAACACGCTCAGAGCAAGCAACGTCGGCAGGCGGTCGGTTAGCAGGTAGGCCGCCGCGGGGGGGCCGATCATCAGCGCGATCACCAGGATGGCGCCGACGGCATCGAAGGCGCCGACGGCCGTGAGCGAGACCAGTGTCATCAAGGCGTAGTGCAGCGCGGCGGGCGCAAAGCCCAGCGCCGCTGCCAACCCCGGATCGAAGGTGGTCAGCTTGAGTTCTTTGTAGAAGAGGACGATGAAGAGCAGGTTGACCAGCAAAATGCCACCCATGACCCAGACGCCACGCGGTAGATCGAGGCCCAGGAGCGTGAGCCGATCGAACGGGGCAAAGCCGATCTCGCCCAGCAGCACCGCATCGTTGTCGAGGTGGGCGTTGCCGGCGAAGCGCGAGATCAGGATCACCGCCAGACTGAACAGCAGCGGGAAGACCAGACCGATCGCGGCGTCTTCTTTGACCCGCCCGGTGCGGGTGAGCAATTCGACCAGCCAGACCGTCAGAAC
Source organism: Chloroflexaceae bacterium (assembly GCA_034434655.1). Taxonomy (GTDB): domain Bacteria; phylum Chloroflexota; class Chloroflexia; order Chloroflexales; family Chloroflexaceae; genus JACAEO01. The sequence continues at coordinate 8,224 of DAOTYR010000414.1, read as the reverse complement.
GCCGGTGAGGGTGGCGCCGATCATCAGGAGTGGCGACTCCAGATCGCGCACGATAAGAAAGCCGATGACGATCCCGAACAAGATCGTATGGCTGATCGCGTCGCTGACCATCGCCGTGCGCCGGAGCACCAGGAACACGCCCGGCAGCGCACAGGCGGCGGCGACGAGAACGGCGAGGAGTTGAATTTCAGCCTGGAAGCTCATCGTTTTCCTCACTGACAGCAGTTACGCGGTTGCCTTCCGGCGGGGAGGGGTGGAGGGCCGCAGGCCCTCCACGAACCGGTTGTTGCCCGCCCGCGGCGGGAGCGTCGTGGGTGTTTCGCCAGGCCGCCTGGCTGCCGCGGGCGGGAACGGGGGGATGCGGGGAGGCTCGCTTCCCCGCATCCCTCCATCGCGTGCGTCGTGTCAGTGACAGGTGATGCGTGACCCTTGCCGGTCATAGATCGCCCATCTCTCATCACTCAGTGGTTGCGAAGCGCCGGCGATTGGCCCGATGTTGCCGCCACTCCCAGAGCAGGCCGCGTCCAGGCGCAATCAGCAGTGAGACCAGCACCACCACGCTAATGCAGACGACGATTACCGGCCCGGTGGAGAGACCGCGACCGGTGGCGCTTATGACAGCGCCGGTCACGCCGGCCAATGCGCCGAAGCCGCCGGCCAGCAGCGCCATCACGCCGAGGCGGTTGGTCCACTGGCGCGCCGCCACCGCAGGGGCCACCAGCATCGCGCTCATCAGCACCACGCCGACCAGTTGCAGCCCGATCACGATTGCCAGCACCATCAGCGAGGTGAGCAGCATATCGAGGGCGCGCACCGGATAGCCCAGGCTGGCGGCATAGTCGGGGTCGAAGCTGAGCAGCTTGAACTCCTTCCAAAACAAGACCAGCAGCGTCAGCACGATCGTGCCGAGGGCGACGATCGTGATCACGTCGGAAGTGACCAGGGCCGCGGCCTGGCCGAACAGGTACTTGTCGAGTCCGGCCTGCCCGCCCTGCCCGCTGCGCTGCAGGATCGTCAGCAGTACCATACCGAAGGCGAAGAAGACCGAGAGCACGATGCCGAAGGCGCTATCCTCTTTGATCCGGCTCATGCGCGCGATCGTCAGGACAGCCAGCGCGCCCAGCCAGCCGGCGATGGCGGCGCCGAGCGCGAGCGCGAGTGGCGCCCGCGAGCCGGTGAGCATAAACGCCAGCACGACACCGGGTAACGCCGCGTGCGACATCGCATCGCCGAGCAGCGCCTGGCGCCGCAACACCGCGAAGCAGCCCAGAATGCCGCTGACGACGCCCAGGGCCGCGGCGCCCAGCGCGATCGAGCGCAGGGTGTAGTCGGTGAAGAGATCCATAACCATAGTATGAAGATGAAGCATAGACATTCGGTCTTCGCCCGTGTGCCGTGGGGCTAACGTGACCATGGGGGAACCAGGTTCCCCCACACCCCCGCCCGCGGGAGGGCCTGGCCCTCACGCAGGGGCATGGAGAAACCGGGTTTCCCCATCGCCCCTGCCCGCGGGAGGGCCTGGCTCTCACGCAGGGGGATGGGGAAACCGGGTTTCCCCATGCCCCCACCCGCGGGAGGGTTGGGAGGGGCGCAGCCCTCCCAGGAAGGATGTTCATCCCGTCGGTGTGCGGCGCGAGCCTCCGAGCCTCATGGATGGCTGATGGATATTGAGCAATGAATCGCCCGCTCAGGCACATCCGCGCCGCGCGATCCACCATTGCCGTTGCCGCCACCCAGAAACGCAATCCGGCCGCCATAGGCGGCGCGCAGGTTCTCTTCAGTGAAGACCTCGGCTACCGGGCCACCGGCGATCTTGCGCACGTTCAGCAGCGTCACCCAGTCGAAATACTCCGGCACCGTCTGCAAGTCGTGATGCACCACCACGACCGTCTTGCCGGCGGCGCGGAGATCTTGCAGCAAGGTCACGATCGCCCGCTCGGTGACAGCGTCGACACCGACGAACGGCTCGTCCATAAAATAGATCTGGGCATCCTGCACCAGGGCGCGGGCCAGGAAGACGCGCTGCTGCTGGCCGCCGGAGAGCTGGCTGATCTGGCGATGGGCGAAGTCTTGCATCTGGACTTTCTGGAGCGCCTCCAGCGCCAGATCGCGTTCGCGCTTGCCGGGGCGGCGCAACCAGCCCAGAGTGCCGTAGCGGCCCATCATCACCACGTCGAGCACGCTAGTAGGGAAATCCCAGTCGACGCTGCCACGCTGGGGAACATAGCCAACCAGCCGGCGCTGCTCAGCGTAAGGCTTGCCCTCGATCAGCGTCTGGCCCGCGGCGACCCGCACCAGGCCGAGTATGGCTTTGATCAGGGTCGTTTTGCCCGCGCCGTTCGGGCCAACGATGGCCATCAGTACGCCGCGCGGCACGCTCATGTCGACATCCCAGAGCACCGGTGTGTCACGATAGGCGACAGTCAGATCCGTGACCTCGATTGCTGCTCGCATACCTCATCCCTTTCGCGCAGGTGCCGGCGGCACTGTCGCCCACACCTGCATTGTGCATCGAATGAGCGCTTTACTGTGTGAGTGCTGCCACGATGGTGTCGATGTTGTGGCGCATCATCCCGATGTAGGTGCCTTCGGGGGTGCCAGCCGCGCCCATGGCGTCGGAGAACAGCTCGCCACCGATGCGGACCTCCTGGCCACGAGCGCGCACCGCTGCCTGAACCGCCTCGATGGTGCGCGGCGAGATCGTGCTCTCGACGAAGATCGCGGGCACCCGGCGGCTGATAATGATGTCGACCAGGGCCTGAATGTCGGCCGCGCTGGCCTCGCTTTCGGTGCTGATGCCCTGGACGGCCTCGACCTGAAGGCCATAGGCCCGTCCGTAGTAGTTGAAGGCATCGTGGGCAGTGACCAGCACGCGGCGCTCCTGCGGGATGCGGGCCACCTGCTCGAGCGTGTAGGTGTGCAACGCCTCCAACTGGGCGGCGTAGCTGGTGGTATTGGCCTCGTAGGTCGCGGCATTGGCCGGATCCATCTCCATCAGCGTGTCGCGGATCGTGTAGGTGACACGCGTCCAGAGCCGCACATCGTTCCAGATGTGCGGATCATAGGGTAGACCGGCCTCTGGCTCCCAGTTCAGCAGGGTAAGCGGGTCGAGCTGGTCGCCGAGCGCAACGACCCGCGCATCGCCGCGCTGGCCGATCTGTTCCAGGATGCGGGTCATCCGGGCCTCGAGCATCAGGCCGTTGTAGAAGATCACATCCGCGTTCTGGAGGGTCTGGATGTCGCCTTCAGTGGGGACATAGGTGTGCGGGTCGATCCCCGGGCCGAGGAGCGACATCAGGGCGACCTTATCCTGGGCGATATTCGCGACGGCATCGGCAATCTGCTGGGTCGTCACCACGACGTTGAGCGGCCCGGCGAGGGGCCCGGCAGCGGCGTTGCCGGCGGCGGGGGCCGTGGCGGCAGGCGCGGTCGGTTGGGCGGCGGGCGTCTGCTGAGCACAGGCGGCGAGCAGCACCAGCGCAAGCAGCAGGGCGGCAGGGGCGCGGAGACGCATACGGGACCATCCTTGTCAAAAGTCGATCGCCTTGAGAGCAGCTTCGAGCGCAGGGGACAGCCGCTGAATGATTCCCTTATTCGATACTCCTATACCTTACCTTATTTTGAGCCAAACCTAAACCATAGTTTAGCAATTCCTTCGCGCGCTGTCAAGACGTCCATAGGCCCTCTCGAGGGCTGCGCCCCACAAACCCTCCTACGGGCGGGGGCGTGGGGAAAGCCGGTTTCCCCGCACCCCTCTCCGGGGGCTGCGCCCTCCCAAACCCTCCCACCGCGTGGCGGTATGGGGAAACCCGGTTTCCCCATACCCCCTGCGCGAGGGCTGCGCCCCGCAAACCCTCTTAGGGGCAGGGGTGTGGGGAAACCTGGTTTCCCCACACCCCTGCTTGAGTGCCAAACCCTCCCGCGGGCGGGGGTATGGGGAAACCCGGTTTCCCTATACCCCCTGCGCGAGGGCCAGGCCCTCTCAAACCCTCCCACCGGGTGGGGGCATGGGGAAACCCAGGTTTCCCCATGCCCCTGCGCAAGGGCTGTGCCCCACAAACCCTCCTAGGGGCAGGGGCGTGGGGAAACCGGGTTTCCCCACACCCCTGCTTGAGAACTTATGTTCACGGAGGGCGTAGCCCTCCCAAACCCTCCCGTGAACGGCGGGGGAACCCGTCGCTCCTCGCGCCATATCTTAACCTGGGGTTAAAAAGGAGTTTATCGGGCTGCGCTATCCTGAGGCGCGTGCGGCGCCCGCGCGGGAGGTCTGGGGAGCTGGATGGACATCTGATTCCCCCGCGCCCCTGCCCGGTAAGAGGGTCGGTGAAGGCCCGGCCCGCTCAGGGGCGTCCCTGCGGGATCCGCTTGTGTGTGTGAACTCCGTCAAGTGTGCCAGGATGCTCAGAATTGCCACGCTGCCGCTCATTGTCGCGGCCATGATCGCCGCCGCAGGCTGCGCGCCAGCCCGGCGCGACGCCGCGGCGCCGTTGGCCGCCGCAACCCCCGCGCCAACGGCGGTGGTCATCCCGTTGCCCACGGTCATCACCGCGCCCACGGCCACGGTCACGCCTTCCGCCACGCCTTCGCCCATGCCCACGCCCGCGCCGACCGCCACGCCTGCGCCGCCGCCCCTCTCGGCCCGCTATGCCGCGCGCCCGGGCGACCGCGTCCGGTTGCTGCGCCCGGGGGTGGTGCATCTCCGCCGCGTCACCGACGATCCGCTGCGGATCAATGTGCTCCTGCTCGACCTGACCAATCCCAATCTGGAACTGGGGGTGACCGTCCCGCAGAACCGCTTCTTCGGGCTGTACCGCACTTCGATGCTGGCGCGAGAAGCGGGGGCGCTGGCGGCCGTCAATGGCGATCTCTTTTCGGTGGACGAAGGCACGCCACAGGGGCTGACGATGATTGACGGCCAGGTGTTGATGGCCCCCAAGTACCGGGCCACCTTCGCCTGGAGCCGCCAGCGGGGGCCATTCATCGGCTATTTCACCCGTGAATGGACCTGGCAGGCCGAGGTGCGGGCGCCGTCCGGCGCCCGGGCGCCGCTCGTCCTGCTTAACACCCGTTGCCCGCCCGACCAGATCTGCCTCTACAACGAGTTTGTGCGCCAGGTGCCGGGGCGCGAGGGCGACGTGAAGGCGCTGATCGGCCGCGATGGGCGGGTGCGCCAGGTGACGCGCGGACAGGCGCTCAAGCTCGCTCCGGGTGAGCAGGCGCTGCAAGGCACCGGCGAGGGCGCCGCCTGGCTCCGCGCGCATGCCGTGGCCGGCGCGCGGTTGCGCATTTCCATCACTACCGATCCGCCGCTCACGCACTACGACCAGGCCATCAGCGGCGGGCCAATCATTCTTCGCGACGGGAGGTTCGTGCAGGATTGTCTGTGCGCCCTGCGTGACTGTCGCGAGACCCGGCAGCCTCGCGCCGTGCTCCAGTGCGAGGATTTCTCCACCGACTGGAAACTCAAGCACTACCTCGACGTGCGCATGCCCCGCACCGCGGTGGGCTACGACCGCGCCAGGCAAACGCTCATCCTGGCGGTAGTAGATGGCTACCAACGGGGCTATAGCCGCGGCATGACCCAGGAGGAACTGGCCGATCTCCTGCGGGAGTTCGGGGCCGACACGGCTATGGAGCTGGATGGAGGCGGCTCCTCGACCATGGTCATCGAGAACCAGGTGGTCAATCGGCCCCCAGACACCACGGGCGAACGGCACGTCGCCAACGCGCTGCTGGTGTTGTACCGCGAGCCAGCCCTTGCCGACCGGTGATGATCCATTCAGAGGCGAGCCGGGGCGGGCGAAGCCTGTTTCAGCCCCCCTCGGGTGAGTGGATGGGGAAATCAGGTTTCCCCATCCCCCGGCTCCAGGAAAAGTTCTTCTTGGGAGGGCGCAGCCCTCCCAAACCCTCCCACGGGGTGGGGGTAGGGGGAAACCTGGTTTCCCCCTACCCCTGCTTGAGGGCAAGGCCCTCCCGCGGGCGGGGGCGTGGGGAAACCTGGTTTCCCCGCGCCCCGCTCCGAGAGCTTATGTTCACCTTAGAACAAACCTATCAGCCAGTAGAACAGCAACGCCAGGGCAATGAGCGCCGCAACGATAGATATGATGCCAATTGCAAGCATAACATTGATTTCAAGGAACAACCATTCCGAGCGCGGCAACGCTGCCAGTTCGTTCCACATCTGCCGCACGCTCCACAGACCAGAGCTGGTTATCAGACTCAGGGTCAACAACCAGCCAGGGCGCACCCCCGCTTCGTCGAACAACGCTTCGCCGACCATGGCGCACAGCGGCGAGAGCAGAAAAACCAGTGCAAATCGGACGACAGGCGCGCGCATTACTTCTTCTGCAGAACTTGAATGACGATCCCACCAAAACGCGCTTCGTCGGCGTAACAGCGGATGCCGCGAATGTAGCACATATGGGAAGCGTGCGGTTCGCCCGTCTCACGCACAACCGCGCGAAACCCGCTGCCTGATAGGGTTTCGTTGTAGAACGCAAGCAGTTCTCCCTGTTCGTTGCGGGCCTGGGCGGCGCATTGAGAACACACCGCGCGCGGATAGCGCGGGCTGAACGCCATGGGGGCGTGACAGATAGGACAGGTATGCTGTTCAGCGCTCATGATTCGGTATCTAGGAGCACCTCGCGGTAGCGAAAGCGGAGGGTAGGTACGTGTTCACATGCCTCCTGGGAGCGCGGGCAGCTTGCCCGCGGAGACGCGACCGAGGGCGGGACGCCCTCGCTCACAGGCGCGGGTGTTACCCCAGGAGTGAACAGGTACGACGGCGGAACGGGCCTGATTCTGGGGAGCGGCGGCGACCCGCTCGTATACTGCCAGGGAGGAGCGGAACGCTTCGACGTCAGAGACGCCCATGTCCCTGGGGTGGCGTTTGTGGTGGAAGAAGATGAAGCGTTTGACCCAGTTGACATAGGCCTATTCAGTGCGGATGGAGGAGTGTTTGAGGCGCAGCGCATCCCGGACCTGGTCCAGCGATTTCGTGGGTTCTGGTTCCATTTCATCAGATGACAAACGGCGATCCTTGTGTTAAGATCGGTGGTTGAGCGCACAGAGTAGGACAGCGATCGCCGGGGATCATTATACAGGACAATTTCCGTATATGCAAATCCAGGGGCGTCTTACACGGAATCTGTATAAGACGCTTTGGAGGGGAGAAAAGCGGAATCCGTATAATCAATAGTTGGGCGGCACGAAGAAACATCTTCCATCAATAAAACAAGGAGAGACGACATGAAATATACCTATAAATTCGTTACGCTACCTGTCCGGATTGGCACAAAACTATCGAAGCATCCAAACCATCCGAGCTATCAAGACGTTATCAACGAACATGCCAAGCAGGGATGGCGTTTCGTCCAACTCTTGATTGAGTGTCCAGCAGCGATACCAACCGAGTATGTGCTGGTTTTCGAGCAGCCACTGGAAAGATTGGAACACGCCGCGCAAGAAGGGAGCAGACCGGTATGAATAAGAAGCTATAGTTTTACGCTTTTCTCTCCCTCATTGGATGTCTGTTGTTCCTCACGCTGTCGTTAACAATGTTATCTGGCGGCTGGGCGATTGTCGGAAGCGTGGTTGCAGTGATCCTTGGCATTCTATCTGGCGGCTTGTATGGGTCGTCAGTCAGGCGCAAAGAATGATCCCGCCAACTTTCCGCAAACGCTACTTGAGCATTGCCCAGCCTCAGGTGGTAGGAGTGGGTATTGCTCTGACTATGATCGCCATAGACACACCTCTTCCGACCCGTGTGATCGCCTACGTCTCGTTAGTGGGTTATGGAGCAACACTCCTTTTCTGGAGTGTGTTCTTCTTCTCATTCCCGCATATTCGTAGGGGTTGGCAAAGGATGCTGTTCACTCTCTACCGCATCGGACAGGTAGCGTTTATCGTTACAGCGACCGTCGCTCTCCGGTCGCTATTCAATTCGTTCGGGGATCGTTTCCACTGGCTTCTCGTCGGGTTGGGTTTAATAGAATTCTCCGAGCACTTTGTGGTTCGGTGGATTGACGGCAATGGAAGATTGTTCGTACAACGGCCCTCGCACGCGTGGCTAGGTGGGGCTGCTGGAATTGCACTCCAACACTCCAATCGCACGATGAAACTGTAGAAGATCTGCCTAGTAGTCGGTCAAAGTTCAAACTAAAAATGGCACAAAACTTGCTCTCCAAAGGGTGAGGAGAACAAAAGCCATGAAACAAAAATATAT